>JAKCBW010000198.1 GCA_021842145.1 Actinomycetes bacterium | reverse complement strand
CAGCGAGGCCAAGTGGCCCCGGATCCGCTGTTGAAGCCGCCAGAGATACCAGGACCTCTTGTGGCTTAGTGGCGGTGTCTGACATAATTGCTTTTTCCTTTCAGTGATTCCCCCGGGGTTTCTGACAAGCAGCCAGAAACCATCAACACCAAAGCCGCAAAACAGCCTTGGGGTAATTGGTGCCCGGAAGGATACCTCTCCCCGGACACCAACCCTCTCATAGCTAATCGGCCTGCTTGCTCATTGAGCTTGAGGCCCTCTTTGCTATCTCATTTACGACATCAGAGTTAGCCAATGTCGTAACGTCTCCCAGTTTGCGCTGCTCGGAAATATCCCTAAGCAGTCGTCTCATGATCTTTCCAGAGCGTGTCTTAGGCAACTCGTCCGTGAAGACGATCGATGCAGGACGTGCAATCTTGCCTATTTTGACTGCGACGTGCTCTCGCAGTTCGGCCAGCAACTTCTCGTCACCTTGATTTCCACCCTTCAGGGTGACAAAGGCCGCTATAGCCTGGCCAGTCGTGCTATCTGCACGTCCAACAACCGCCGCCTCGGCGACCGCCGGATGGTCAACAAGCGCCGACTCCACCTCGAGTGTCGAAATTCTGTGGCCAGAGATGTTCATGACATCGTCGACCCTTCCGAGGAGCCAGAAGTAACCATCGAGGTCCTTTTTAGCCCCGTCTCCAGCGAAGTAAACCCACTTGTTCTCTGATGGCTTGGAGAATCTCGACCAATAGACGTCCTTGAACCTCTCTGGGTCCTTGTAGATCGTCCGAAGCATTCCCGGCCAAGGCTCAGTCAAGACAAGATAGCCGCCGGAACCATTCGGCACCGAAACTCCTTCGTCATCAACAATATCCGCACCCATTCCCGGTAGAGGAATCGTCGCCGAACCAGGCTTAGTACGGGTCACACCTGGAATCGGAGATATCATGATGTGCCCGGTCTCGGTCTGCCACCAAGTGTCTACGATCGGAGCCTTACCCCCACCGATAAAGGTGTTGTACCAGATCCAAGCTTCTGGATTGATTGGCTCGCCAACCGTTCCGATGACACGAAGGCTGGAGAGGTCATGGCGCTCTGGATATTCGGTGCCCCACTTCATGAAGGTCCTGATGGCAGTTGGCGCAGTGTAGATCTGGGTAACTTTATACTTTTCGACGATCTCCCAGAACCTATCCTTATCCGGATAGTTCGGGACACCCTCGTATATGACAGAAGTGACGCCATTTGCCAACGGTCCATAGACGATATAGCTGTGTCCGGTAACCCATCCAATATCAGCGGTACAGAAGTAGATATCGTCCGGTTTGATGTCGAAAACGAGCCGATGGGTGGTAGCAGCGCCCACGAGGTAGCCGCCAACGGTGTGGACAATTCCCTTTGGCCTAGCCGTCGTACCCGACGTGTAGAGGACAAAAAGCATGTCTTCGCTGTCTGTAATGGTCGCCGGGCGCTCTTTCGCCTTGCCGTCGATCAGATCATGGTAGTAGATGTCCCTGCCCTCGACCATCTGTACGTCGCCGCCGGTACGCTGGACCACTACCATCTTCTCGATGCTCGGGCACTCTTCCACCGCCTTATCGGCGAAGTTCTTGAGTTCGATTCGTCCGCCGTTCCTCCAGCCCTCATCACAGGTGATGACGACCTTCGCCTCTGCATCATTTACACGATCACGCAATGAATCAGAGCTGAATCCACCAAATACGACAGAGTGCGGCGCTCCAAGGCGAGCGCACGCAAGGAGCGCAATCGGTAGCTCGGGAATCATTCCCATGTAGATAGCTACACGGTCACCCTTTTGGACACCGAGATCTGCGAGTCCGTTAGCAAACTGACAAACTTCTTCGTAAAGTTCCTTGTACGTAATGACCCTTGAATCCCCTGGCTCACCCTCAAAATAGAATGCAACCTTGTCTGGATTCGCTTGTACATGTCGATCTAAGCAACTTTCAGTTATGTTTAGTTCGGCGCCGACGAACCATTTTGCAAATGGAGCGTTGCTCCAATCCAATACCTGATCCCACTTCTTGCGCCAGAGCATCTTTTCAGCCTGCTCTGCCCACCAGCCAAGCCGATCATGCTTAGCGTCCTCGTAGATGCTCGGAGAAGAGATATTAGCCTGGCTTACGAATTCCGCAGAAGGTTCAAAAACCCTCGTCTCATCCATAAGCGCTTCAATAGTAACCGAACCGTCCCGAGTTTCGTCTGCCACTTACATCCCCCTTCTGATGTTGCAATTCAACTTCGGACACCAAATATCTTTCAATGTGCCGTATTTCACTACATGAAGACAAAATCACGATACACGCGGCACCGCTACTAGTCCATTTTCAAGCTCAATTATTCCCCATAATCCAAAAAGCGCACTTCAAGCAGTACAGATTCCGTAGTTCATAGCCTTAACATAGCATGCAGATAAAGGGTCCGTAAGTCACTATCAGAAGTAATTTGTGTCACGCTATATGAAAATCAACCACTCATCGTTATTCAATTCATGCATACACTTATTCGAGCAGGTCAGATCGGACTCGGCTCGATGTCGCAGCGCAATAGTGTCGAACTGGGACTTTAGCACTAAATTACAAATATGTACTTAGGGCTACGAAGACGCTGGACACTGTCAAGAAGAAAACGGGTCGGCCCAAAACCGCAAAATTCTTAGCGGGAACTTCTGTCACC
>JAKCBW010000197.1 GCA_021842145.1 Actinomycetes bacterium | reverse complement strand
CTTAGATCTGGCTTAAGATCTTTATTTGTGAGATGGACTATGGCTACCAGGATAATTAGTCACTAGCCCGAACATGTATTACCTGTTATCTGGCGGTTAGTGGTCACCGACCAGAATCTCACCTGTGCTACGGTGCCCTTTCGTATGGTGGGCCACTTTATCGTCGAAACTTGTCAGGAGCCTCTTGCTAAGAGTGACAGTTCGCTTTTAGCTGGCCTTTTCTCCGAGTTGCTGGGCAAGATTTAGCTGAATCGATCCTCGGTCTAACGAGAAATTTTGGTCTGCTTGATCTCGTTCAGTTCGGGGTACTCGCTGATATTGCCGATGATTCTTTCGATCAAAGCGATCGAGTATCCGGGATCACCATTTGGCCTCGTCATAATCCTGGCGAAGGTGGCGGTGTCGTTGAGAAAGAATGTCGGCACACCAAAGACCTGATGCTCTTCGACCGACTTCATATGACCGCTCCTGTAGCTGGCCTTTGGCCATCCCGAATCAATCTGTTCCTTTACCTTGTCGACGTCGATTCCGTTTGCGGCGAGTACTCCACTGATGGCGCTCCAATCGAGGAGGTTTTTGCCGTGGTCGTGGCGTGCTGCAAAGAGAGCAAGATGGGCGTCTAGGAATAGCTCAGGATAAAGGTCCTTCACAACGAGTCCCGTCGACACCGCCAGTAGATCGTCGGCGCGGTCGGGGTCGTCGAACACCGAGAGCTGATCCTCTTCGATGTGGGTTTGTGTGAGCGAAAATGGAATGAAATCTACTTCCCACTCGGCACCTGCCTTTAGGGCGGTAACCAAATGTTCGTGTGCATTACGAGCGAATGGGCACTTATAGTCCCAGTTGACGCCGAAAGATATTGTCATGAGCTATACAACCAACCTTCGCCGATCAGTAATCCCTATTTCTATCGTATTTCTGTCAAACGATTCGAAAGACGCCGCTCCCTCGAACGATGAAGGGTTGGCGGATACCATCCTGACTTCGATCAACTCTCGCCACGCCATCGCCACGCCTTGATTTAAAATGCACCCTTCATCGCCAATGTCCACGGGATCGGACGTTGCACTTGTGCATAATCGCTCGGATCATCGCACTCTTTGGAAGCCTGGCTTCGAACAACGGAGCAGCTATTTGGCCGATACTAGTGTACGTCCGCCAAATATCTTCAGGCACCTAATCTCACCGAAGCACACAAGCCCACTCGGTTTCCCGAAGGCTACAGCGCCGACCAGCTCAGGCACTAGCTGACATTTCATCCAATGGCTAGGGCGATCCCTTTGACCGAGTATCCGGCTGTTGGCTGGTCGTCATCCTTTCCTGACAATGTAGCAAGGTATCGTCGGGATTAAAAGACGCTGGCAAGAAAGCGAATGGCGATCGGGGTCGAATGACCTAGAGACGCAAGAGCTTTAGATTGTCTTTCTACTCTAGGAGAGGAGTTCCTTCGCTTGTTTGAGTACGCCTCTATCTGACTGATAGGTGACGAGGTTGATCGCCCTATCCAAGGGGATCCACTCCACCCGGGAAACCTCAGATGGGTCGTTAGTCTCAAGTCGCTCTGGAGGCGATCCCTTGGCGTTCATCAACCAGAAGTGGACCGTCTTTTCTGTTCCATTTGGGAGCAGGTAATGTACGCTATCTAGCCGTGTCGTCGCTTCAACTTCGACACCGGTCTCCTCGGTCACTTCCCTGACGGCACAATCGACCTCTGATTCACCGCTGTCGAGCTTGCCTTTTGGAAGACTCCAGTCATTGTGACCGGCCCTAAAGACCAAGATCACCTCTTTGGAGTCGTCCGGCAACGTTTTGGCGACGACTCCTCCAGCGGCAACAATCGGATTCTTGGCGACCCTATCGCCCATGCAGAAATACCCTCTTGATCAACCGACCAAGCACCGTGCCGAGAATTATCCCACCGATAATGTCCGAGGCGTGGTGAATCTTGACGTGCAATCGTGATATCGCCACGATCGACGCAATAACTAAGTAGGCCGGTGCAATTCCCTGATCCTTGGTCATCAGGGTCGCCCACATGAAAGCCGCACTGGCGTGGCCCGAAGGGAAGCTACTTGTCAGTGGCTGACGGAGCTTATGTGGCCTTTCGGTTTGGGTGGTCGGTCTCTGGCGGCCGAAAAGTGACTTTACCACAATATTGACGAGGGCCGACTCGAACAGAAGGGCGCCGGATATCACCTTTGACCTCTTTTCGCCCTTCTTGGTCGTTCCCATAGCCGAAGCGACCAAAAACCAGATGAGGGAATGATCTGCTAGAGCCGAGGCGGAGTAGAAGAGACGATTGAGAATCGAGAATGACCTAAGTGGTTCATACAGGCGATCCACTGTGTCGTCGAAGTTATCGATAAATTGAGATAGCTTAAAGCCGTTGGTCTCCACAAATTCCAATTGGTCTTCGGGGGGAACATCTGGCCCAGGAGTTTTATCGCTCACTCCTTCAAGCTAGTTGGTACTACAGTTGGCTTGGTCCGCAGTCGTCCGTTGACCCTGGTGCTGGTTGCGCCGGGCAGATCGGCGAATAGCAGCAGTGTCCGCATAGTCTGGAAACCCTCGGCCTGAAGTTGTCGTTCTCGCAGGCATGAACTACCGCCTTCCAGATCGCTTGGGTTTGGCTCTGGGTAGCCCTAAGTGTTTGCGGTGTAGGCCTAGAGATGATCGCCATCGACTCTTTTAGATA
>JAKCBW010000040.1 GCA_021842145.1 Actinomycetes bacterium | reverse complement strand
TCCGACGATGACATCTGTAGTCACCGCTAAATCGGAGATCGATTCCCTAGCAGCTTTGAGCTGTGTGAGGTAGCGCTTTGAATCGTAACCTCGATGCATCCTTGCTAAAACGGTATCGCTGCCACTTTGCAACGGAAGATGGAGGTGCTCACAGACCGAAGGTACCTCTGCCATAGCCGCTATCGTCTCGGGCCGAATATCTTTAGGGTGCGGGGATGTAAAACGGACACGCCTTATACCGGGAACGGACCCGACCGCCCGGAGCAGGTCTGCGAAAACCGGCGCCAGTCTCCTAGGGCCTTCTCCCCACGCCTCGCCTGCGTAGTACTCGATGTCGCCTGCGATTCTTCCATGACGAATCCCCAAAGTTAGGTCGCGTCCGTAGGAGTTCACGTTCTGTCCAAGCAGGGTCACTTCCGTAACCCCCGAACGAGCGAGCGTCCTGACCTCCTTGACGATCTCACCAAAGGGCCTAGATGATTCCGCCCCCCTGACCGCCGGCACGATGCAAAACGCGCAATTATTATTACAACCGGTCTGGATATTCACCCAGGCAGAATAGAGCGAATCCCTCTCTGCCACCAATGCATTGTCAAAGCCCTCTTCGGGCTTGGGACCATCCCAGATCTCAACTAAAGTGGACCCGGATCGTAGGTCGGAGAGGAGACTGCCCACCCGGGTTGAGTTGAAAGTACCTACCACCATGTCTACGAAAGGGGCCTTCTTGGCCACTAAGTCCTTATCTTTTTGGGCCAGACAGCCAGCCACTACGATCTTTAGGCCGGGCCTCGACTCCTTGATCGACTTTAGATGCCCCAAGTTTCCATAGAGCTTGTTGTCGGCGTTCTCCCTGACACAGCAGGTATTTAGCACTACCACATCGGCATCTTCGATACCCGAAGCCCTCGATAGACCCTCGCTAACCAGCGATCCCGCAATCCTCTCGGAATCGTGCTCATTCATCTGACAGCCAAAAGTACGGATAAAAAACTTGCCACTCACAATGGACTAGCCTAGGAGCCAGCGACCCGTACCTTTGGCACTTTAAATCTGTATCGAAGTGCCTCATCGTGCTAAACGACCAAAAGATCACGTGATCTGGTCTAAAAGTTACTCAAAGACCTCGAGGACGCTCCCGGCCACCGTAGTCGGTGATACTCCGGTATTTGAGACCTTAGCCATGACCTTCTCGGTCAACTCGGCCATGATTACCGGGTTGTTGGCGAAAAAGCTCTTAGCGTTCTCTCGTCCTTGGCCCAGCTGTTCTCCCTCGTAGGTATACCATGAGCCTGACTTCTTGACCAGCCCTAGGTCGGTACTCACGTCGAGCAGGGATCCTTCACGTGAGATGCCCTTGCCGTACATGATGTCAAACTCCGCTTGTCTAAAGGGCGGGGCGCACTTGTTCTTGACTACCTTGACCCTGGTCCTGTTGCCGACTATCTCGGCTCCGTCTTTGATCGACTCGATCCTTCTTATGTCCAACCTTACCGAGGAGTAGAACTTCAGGGCCTTGCCTCCCGGGGTGACCTCCGGAGAGCCGTAGATTACTCCGATCTTCTCCCTCAGCTGGTTGATGAAGACTGCGATGGTGTTGGTCTTGTTTAGGTTTGCGGTGATCTTCCTGAGGGCCTGGGACATCAGCCTCGCCTGGAGGCCGACGTGGGTGTCTCCCATCTCACCCTCGATCTCCGCCTTGGGTGTCAATGCTGCGACCGAGTCGATGACTATGACGTCTATCGAGCCAGAACGGATCAGCATGTCTGCTATCTCTAGCGCCTGCTCTGCGGTGTCTGGTTGGGATATGAGGAGTTCGTCTATGTCTACCCCTATCGCCTTGGCATAGACCGGGTCTAGTGCGTGCTCTGCGTCGATATAGCCACAGATACCACCATTTCTCTGGGCCTCAGCTACCACATGGAGTGCGAGTGTCGACTTACCGGATGATTCTGGTCCAAAGATCTCTACGATCCTCCCCTTGGGGAATCCACCGACACCCAGGGCTAGATCCAAGGCCATTGCCCCAGAGGGGATGGTCTCGATACCCATAGACGGACTCTCGCCCATCTTCATTATCGAGCCCTTGCCGAAGGACTTCTCAATCTGACCGATCGCTAGCTCGAGAGCCTTTTCCCTGTCAATTCCCACTTGCGCACCCAACCTTTTCACAACGACCTTCCGGTAGAGGAGTAGTGGTTAGCTGACCTTAGATAGGTCGACCCATACTCCTCGATAACCCTCTTACTGTCCTGTCTGATATCTCACTTGATTTACCACTTGATAGTAGCTAGTTGCTGTGACACCCATTGGGTGGCTAGGCCCCTATTGAGACCATAATAGCGAACATCTGTTTTGTTTGGGGGTGATTAGGCCTTTACAGAACCGATTGAGGCACTTTTTCTCGTCGAATCGGCCTGAAAAAGAGGTCGAAGCAGCTTCACCTGGCTGACGAGCTGATCCAATTTGACTAGTAACGGAACGAAGACAACCCCCAGGATCGCTACCGTAGCGCCTCCGACGATAAATCCTCCGACCACATCCAAGGGGTAGTGAGCGCCGACATAAACCCTCGCGAACATGAGAAACAGCCCAATGACAGTCGCGGCCCACGCTAGCTTCTTCTCTTTGGGAACCATCCACAAAGCGACGATAACCGCTCCTGCGACCGTTGCGTGATCGGAGGGAAAGCTAAAATCGTTCGCCCGAGGGACGAGAACCTCGACCGACTTTAGCGTGTAGTAGGGTCTCGGTTCGGCTACCAGATGATTTATAGGTTGCGCAATCACAACCGCCAGGATCGTCCCCGCCCCACCCCATATGACCTTCGCCATCCTCAAAGGGTTTGAGGTGAAATCGAATCTCGCCCTCCACCAAGCGAATATAAGAATTAATCCGAGGAGGACTACTCCGCCGTAGAGGGCAAAAAAGGACATAAATCCATGGGCCCAAGCGGTATCTCTTGCAAAGTGATTGATGCTCAGATAGATGTTTTTGTTCACAGTCTGTTCCCTTTGTGTTCACTTTGATGTTAGTCGCAAACCCCTTATGAAAGCTGAGGGCGTCAGAAGCTACGACTTACCTGATAGCTAGCGAGGGCGAGCGATTGAAAGATACAATTTGGCTCCTGATCCGCCATCGAGTCACTTTGCCAATCAGGAAGGAGCCAACCCCACACCACACATATTGGTCTCCCATATTGGTAATTTCGGCCCTAAGGCCACATCCAGTCGAACAGGGATCCGGCCCCAAAAGGCCAGTTGGACCGAGAGCGGAACTCTATTGCTCAAGTCCGGAGGAGAAGCTAGCATAGCCCAAGTGTTATCTAGGAAGGTGGTCGAGATGGCGGCGGTCTCGGAGAAGATTTCGGTGGATTTAGCTAGCTTCCAGTCACCCTTCGGGAAGGTTCTCTACGCATACTCCAAAGTCGGACTTGCCGCTTTAGGTTTTGGTGAGGAGTTTGAAGAACTCTCAATTCCGTCACGTTTTGAACCAAGTGGCAAGGTGGCCGTCAGCGAACCAATCGAGACTGCCCTAACAGAATATTTCGATGGCTCTCCAAATTCACTGGACCGGGTTGATCTGGATCTCGCTGAATCCGGCTTCTACTCGAAGTGCCGAGTCGAGCTTAGACGAATACCCTTTGGACGAACCGTTACCTACGGGGGACTCGCCGCACTCGCCGGGAATCCGAGAGCCTATCGAGCGGCTGCAAGCGCCTGCTCATCGAACCCGGTTCCACTATTTATTCCTTGCCATAGGGTCATTTCGAGTGACGGCTCCATGGGCGGTTACGCATTCGGAACCGCCCTGAAGGCCTCTCTTTTAGCTTTTGAAGCTAAATCATCAGGAAACTGATATCTCCCTGGCTACGGTGGAGACCGCGACGATCCCGACCTCTGGATCATTCTTGAGCAGCTCAATCAGGTAGCTAATCTTGCTCGTCGATCCTTCGAGCCGGGAGGCTATCTCCTTGGCCACGAGTCTCATCTCCTCTACATTCCCGACGGCTATCGGTGCCAGGTCGAGCACCTGCTCGGTCTTGGAGACCTGGGCTAGGTAGAGGTCCGAAATTACCGTTGCCCTAAGCGCCTGCTCCCACCTATCCTTTGGTTGGACTCGAGCCAATATAGCGAAAAGCTCCGGAGTCCCAATGATCTCGCCGACCCTAAAGAAGGTCCAGATCATAGATTTGAGGGAGAGGCCGGGGGTCTTTTCGATCAGCATGTCGAGGGGAACTACTGCGCTCATGTAGGAGATAGCAGCAAAGAAGTTCGACATCGACTCACTTACACCCTTTGACTTGAGCTCCGCTCGGTAGTCGCTATAGCGCTCCTTGGAGGACCCCTCGAGGACCGAGCCGAGAACCTGTGACAGGCCATTTGCCAAGTCGGCGAGCCGCTGGATGTGGCTGGAGTCTTCGATTAGGGAGTGCTGAGAAGCGACCCAGCGAGTCAGTCCTTCGGCTGCATTGGAAATCAAAGTCAAGAGCTCTACCTTGACCGATTGATCCAGGGATGCCTCGGAGAATATCTCTTCCACTCGTCTTGGAGCGTCTAGTACCCTCAGTGATGACACCAGGCCATTAGCCACCGTTGGAAGGTCATACGGCGAGGACCGGAGGACCTCGACGATTGCGGCAACCCCGGAGACGTTGATCACCAGATTAGAGATAGCGGTAGCGGTTATCTCCTTTTTGAGGGAGTGCCCCAAAAGCCTGTCGTGGAAGCGGTCCCGAAACTCGCTCGGGAAATACGCCTCGAAAAGCTCGTTTGCATAGCCCGTTTCGGTTAGGTCAGACTCCAAGAAGTGGTGGTATAGGTGGGTTTTGGAGTAGGCCAAGAGCACCGCTAACTCTGGGCGGGTTAGAAAACCACCATCGGCATTCCTGGCCACTAGCTCCTCTGTCGAAGGTAGAAACTCCACCGCACGATCGAGGCCGGCGCGATCCTCGAGGTAGCTTATGACGTTCCGGTAGAGTTCGGGTCTCAACTGAGCGTCCTTCTCGGCGACCGACAATGCCCAATTCTGATCGACGTTGTCCTTGAGGACGAACTCCTTGATCTCTGGCTCGGAATCGAAAAGTAGCGTATCCCTCGCATCCAGGTCGAGTTCTCTAGCCCTGACCATAGGGGCAAGCAATACTTTCAGGTTTACCTCATGGTCCGAAGTATCGACCCCCGCCGAGTTGTCAATTGCGTCGGTGTTGCACCTCCCGCCCATCTGGGAGTATTCAACCCTACTCTTTTGCGTCATCCCGAGGTTTCCACCCTCGCCGATCACCTTTACCCGGAGCTGATTGGCATTGATTCGAATAGCGTCATTCGCCTTATCCGACACGTCGACATCGTCTTCGGTGTGAGACTTTACGAATGTTCCCACTCCCCCGTTCCACAAGAGATCGACCGGTGAGCAGAGGATCGCCGTGATCAGTTTGTTAGGCTCAATAGGACCCGAAGAGATGCCGAGCACGGCCGCCATCTCCTTAGATAGCTCAATTGACTTAACATTCCGGCTGAATACCCCGCCGCCTTTCGAGATCAGCGCCGAATCGTAGCTAGCCCAGCTCGAGGCGTCAAGGGAGAAGAGCCTCTGCCTCTCCTTATAAGAGGCCGAAGGGTCAGGATTTGGGTCCAAAAAGATATGTCGATGGTCAAATGCAGCCACCAGTGCAACGGACGACGACATCAAAAGTCCGTTACCAAAAACATCGCCAGACATGTCACCAATTCCAACTACGGTGATCCGCTGGGAGTTTGGATTGATCCCTAGCCCCTCGAAGTGGTGTTCGACGGACTTCCAGGCGCCCCTCGCAGTAATCCCCATCGCCTTATGGTCATAACCCCTCGATCCTCCTGAGGCAAAGGCATCCCCGAGCCAAAACCCCTTCTTGAGGGCTATCTCATTCGCAATGTCTGAGAAGGTAGCGGTCCCCTTGTCCGCAGCCACGACTAGGTAGTAGTCATCCTCGTCGTAACAGATGGAATCCTCCGGCTTGACCACCTTATCGTCGACCAAATTATCGGTGATCGATAGCAATCCCTCCATGAACTCGCTATAGGAAGCCTTAGCCCTATCGAGGAGTTCAAGACGGTCCCGGGGTGCGTGTTTTACGATAAAACCACCCTTAGCGCCAATTGGCACTATTACCGAGTTCTTCACCGACTGCGCCTTCATTAGGCCAAGTATCTCGGTCCGGTAGTCGTCCGGACGGTCAGAAAACCTTATTCCTCCTCGAGCGATTCGACCGGCCCGCAAGTGGATGGCCTCGGTGTCGATCGAATCATAAAAGGTCTCAAACTGAGGAAGTGGCTTCGGTAGGTCCCCAACCAAAGGTGGGTCTAGCTTGATCGCGATCCCGGCATTGCGTTTTTGGTAATAGTTGGTCCGCAGTGTCGCCATAATCGCAGCAGACATACGTCTAACGGCTCGATCGAAGTCCAAGGATTCAATCTTGAAGAGCTCTTCGTCGAGTTTCTCCTGCGCAGCGGTGACAGCGTTGCTCCGCTCCGCATTGTTCAGCTTTGGATTGAATCTTGCGTCAAATAGGTCAAAGAGTGCCGAGCCGGCCCCCGGGCACTCTACCATTGCCCACCAATTATTCCTGACCCCAACGGCTGGAGTAGAGAAGCGGACGTAGTGTACGTAGGTCCTTATCAATGCGACCTGCTCGGCATCGAGTTTAGTCCGCAATACCAGGGTGTTTAGGGCGTCGTCCGCAGCCTGAGCCTCGAATACACTGATCAGGGCCCTCCTGAGCCTATCGACGTCTTTCGGATCGGCCATCTGGCCCTCGGCGATTCCATGTTTGGCCGAAACGCCGATACTCACCAGCCAGCAGACGCTCCCCTGCAACTGGATTTCAAAGGGAACCTCGTCGATTACCACAAAGCCAAAATTCTCCAGCTTCGGAACGATCTCAGACAGGTTTGCCCACTTGCCGATCCTCAGCATCCTGAGGTTGAATTCGCTACCCATCGGGTCATCGTGTGACCTCGATACCTCGATGTCGATACTCGTGGACCGCTTAAATAGAGCCTCTAGGCGCTGGATATCCTGGTAGGCACGCTTGGGGGTGAACTCATCCTGGTAGTCGGGCAGAAAGCTGCCCTTGTACTTCTCGAGGAGTAGTAGTCCGCCCTCCCTGCCAGCCTCTCTGACAATAAGTTGCCTAAGTTTCTCGGACCATGGAAGGCTAAGCTGTTCGAGCCTATCTTCAAGGGACAGAAGCTCCTCTTCCGACAGCGAATTGACCCCACCCGCCACCACGAAACCGACCTGATAGCGCCTCGACTGCAGCCTGGATGACTTGAGGTGGATTCCTTTTGCCGAAAAGGCCTCTGAAATTGCGTCTGAGAGTTTGCCCTCTAGGTCAACTTCAAATCTTTCGCCGGGCAAAAAGACCCACACGTGGGCGATCCCTTCCCGAGCCCCGGGTATCTGATGCACCCGTAACCTCGGAACGTCATCGACCGCTAAAGCGGCGATACAGAGTTCCCACAACTTCTCGGGGGAACTGCTAATCAGCTCATCGGGGCCGAAACCGGCGAGAAGCGTACGAAGTGACCGATACGAGTATGAATTAGTAGCGAAACCCGATTGTTGGAGCACTCGCTCCAACTTGGGTCGAAGTCCCGCCGCTTCCCATGGTGACTTCCCCTGAACCTCTTCGACGAAAACCCCAAAATAGACCTTCTCGGAACCGCTGGCATCTGCAATCGAGATAGCCCGGATAGGTGCCGAGCGCAGAATGGAACTGTGCGCAGTTAGTACGCAAAGTGAAACGTGCTTGGCAGGGTTCTCTAAAAAGGAGTGCCTGTTTAACGACGCCAGCCGCACGGCCTGCTCAGGGTGCCTTATGGCGCTGCCCTGCAACTCCTGCACCTCGCCCTTGGCATTTAGGAAGTAGGCTCCTGTGACCCTGAAAGATCCTAGGCCGTAGTCTTCAAGGACGTTCGCCGGGGTAGAAAGCGAAGAGACTTCGGCGAGTTCGTCTTTGAGCTCAGCGTCCATCTTCAAGCGATCCGCTTGGTAACAGAGGAGATCCGCATAGGCGTCCCTTATCTTCTCCTCGAGTTCGTTGCACTGATCCTTAGACAGGCTCGAATCGAGTTCGATATACAGGCATGAATACTGCGGAACCGGAGCCTCCTCCAAAACCACAGATGAAGGTATCAATGGGTGAAGTGTTAGCGCAGGCTCGAAACCCCTGTGCCGCACGGCCTCAACGAAGGTATCGACCAGGTAAGAGGAGTCCGGTGTGAGCACCGAGATTGAAGGGGGAGAGGGCATTGCATCTGGGCCCTCCGCTTCAGACCGCCCAGAGATCTCGCCCTCTTGGTAAACGTGAAATGCGAAGGCTACTTGATCGCTAAGCGCATTTCTCGTTATCCACAGTGCACAAATTCCCCGAGCAAGCTGAAAAGTCGGAATCGAAGAAAGTTCATCCGACTTCAGGCCTAGCAGAAACTCTTTTGCGAATCTTCCGAATCCCGCCTCTTTAGAGAGGGTCGAATACTGTTCGACCACTCGCTCTAAAATGGCCGACACGTTCCCATTACGGGCGTCCTCTTCCACGCTGTACCCACCTTTCGCAGCGCCGTTGCTGCTCTTCGGATTATATCTGCGTGCGATGCCTAGAAAATCAATTCAGCTTTAGTATCTTCATCGACTATCCACTTATCCATACGCATGATCAGTACCAAACTAGTTAGCGACGATGAAGCTATCATTGGATCAAAACGGCGGATGAAATCCCGCCGGTAGTAGATCACACATAACCGCTAATCTAAAGCGGCCTCGTCGAGCCCACTGAAGTCCAACAAGACATTGTCGGCTATGGGAGTTAGGCAAGAAAACTGGCCACCAGTTCCGGATGCTCTTCGGGAAAAGCACTTTTGGTCGACCTAATACGCCTTCTAATACGCCTCAGTATCGCGTGGTGACGAACCATTTGAGACTGCGAAGTGGCGCATAGAAAAACAAAAACTCCCTAAGTGTAATTCAGCTAAACCGATAAAGTGTGTGGCCGCTATACCCCTCCCTTGGAAAAGGGGACTGCGCCCAAGTTGGCTCATGTAGCGACGTATTTAAACAATTCGGCAGAGCTACCCGTTTCGAGGCCAACCCGTCCAGCGGCGTCAGAAAGCCAGCTACGCACCATGTTCTCGGTTCGCCCTGGGTCGGGGTGCTGGCTTGCATGCGCTAGCACCGCTTTGACCTTGAGATCTTCAAAGCCAGAGACGTCTTCATAGCTATCGGGTTCGGGGTGAGCCTGCAGTACTACCTCCTTCACCGAGTGAGGCAGGTAACCCTCCTCGATCAACTCGACGAAGGTGAAGGGGTTTCGAGCGTCAGGATAGACAGCTGACAAGGTCGCAGTTCCTGCGGCCAAGTGATCAGGGTGTGAGGAGAATATCCTAGTAAGGTTTCTCTCTGGTGATTGGCAGAGCACCCTATCGGGACGGTATCGGCGGATTACCCTCGAGATATCCCTTCTAAGTTGCACGGTGACCTCCAGTTCGCCGTCTTTATAGCCTAGAAAATCCACCTGGTCTACTCCGACCACCTTCGCAGCTGCTAGCTGTTCTGACCTCCGGATCGACGGCATCTTGGATCTATCAATATCCGGGTCAAACCCACCGGCTTGGCCATCGGTTACTATCGCGTAGATCACCTCGGTACCTTGCTGAATCCACTTGGCCACGCTCGCAGCCGCCCCGAAATCTACGTCATCTGGATGGGCGGCTACCACTAATAATCGGCCCACTTGGCCTAATGGTTCCACAAATTACTCCCTTACAAAGCACGGCTACTCTTTGAACCTATCTAACATCCAACTCTATCCCTCAATGGCGATGAAGCGAATTTTCGCTGGTCAAGACTTCGGTTACCAGTTTTAAAAAGAGACCTCTGGAGGTCACTCAGGACAATCTGGACCTTTACAAGGTGAAAAAGGATCTTTCGCCTAGTTCCCGAAAAGAACTATGGTAGGAGAGATGGATGAGAATCAGAATGCAAGACTCGCAGTGGGAGAGTTAGCGCCTCAGTTCTGTCTGTCGGATCAGGACGAAAATCTGCTCTGTCTAAAAGATCTGCTCGGTCGTGCGGTCATCCTCTACTTCTATCCAAAGGATATGACGCCGGGATGCACTACCGAGGCATGTGACTTCAACGACCGCCTCGATCGAATCTCCCCTCATGCGATGGTGATCGGTATCTCCCCCGACACCCCCGAATCACATAGAAAGTTCCGAAGCAGCTACGGCCTCCAGTTCCCACTTCTGTCCGACCCGACCCTGGACACCATTAGGGCCTATGGGGCATATGGCAAGAAAATGAACTACGGCAAGACCTTTGAGGGAATCATTCGATCGACCTTTCTAATTTCTCCCGCTGGTCGCATCGACCAAGCAATGTACAACGTCAAGGCCACCGGTCATGCCGAAAGAGTCTTGGCCCAGCTGAACAAAGAAAACTAGTGCCTCCTAACCTGTATAGAGATAGGAAGGTCTACGAGCTAAGAACCGGGACTAGATGATTTACTTCGCTGTAATAGCCTCACCGCCAGTCCGGCTTCACCAGTTGCTATTTGGGGTCCAATTAAATCCCCTTGCGATCGTCTCGCTTATCTTGGAAGCTGCTTCAATATACCTTTACCTCTACGGCAAAAAACACTTGATGGTCAAAGGGCGCTCTTGGTCGGGGGCGAAAACGGCTTCATTCATAACTGGAGTCTTCCTCGTCTGGGTAGCAACCGGGTCGGGATTGGCGAGCTATGACGACTCGGTCTTCGAAATGCACGTCATCCAGCACCTGTTGCTAATGAACTTTGCCCCGATATGTATTGCCCTCGGTGCGCCAATCACAATCGCTACCCAAGCGAGTCCAAGGCGGATACAGGTGAAGATCGTCGCAATTTTGCATTCAAAGCCGATCCGCTTTTTGACCTTTCCAGCTTTCACTTGGATAGCAAATTTTGCCACCATGTATCTCTACTTCCTCACCCCTATCTACCAACTCTCTCTCGATCATCCCCTATTTCACGACTATACGCACCTCCATTTCTTACTTGTCGGCCTGCTATTTTGGACCACGATCATCGGTGTCGATCCCTCACCCTGGCGTCCAGGAATTGTTGCAAGGCTTGGATTCATCCTCAGCGGCATCCCGTTTTCGGCATTTTTAGGAATAGCGATTATGGGGATGCGAAATTCGATCTCCCCTGCCCACACCCTCGCCGACACCCATGCTGGAGGTGCACTGCTCTGGGGCCTTGGTGAATTTACCAACGTTATCGGCCTCCTTATCCTTGCCTATCAGTGGTCCAAGCTCGATGCAAGACAAGCAAAAAGAATCGACCGTGAACTTGATAAACAGCTGCTAGAAGAGGCAAAGGGTGAAAATTTCCCACACGGTTAGCACCGTTGAGGGACAATAAGTTGAAAAAGCACCCGTGCTAAGTGACCACCTGGTAACATAGCCAGGGTAGCAATTTTCGAGAGAGGTAGAAATGCCAGAGGCAGTAATCGTTTCGACAGCTAGGACGCCGATCGGGAGGGCCTTCAAAGGCTCGTTAGTCAATGCACGACCCGACGACATGGCGGGGTTTACCATCGCCGAAGCTCTAAAGAAGATCCCTCAACTCGACCCCAAAGAGATCGACGACGTGATCGTCGGGGCGGCAATGCAACACGGCGAGCAGTCGATGAATCTCGGACGAAACGCCGCCGCACTAGCTGGATTGCCCGATTCCGTCCCGGGCACGACGGTCAATCGGTTCTGCGCTTCGTCGCTTCAGTCGATCAGAATGGCATTTCATGCTATCAAAGCGGGCGAGGGAGAAGTCTTCGTCGCCGGTGGAGTCGAGAGTGTCACCCGCTCGTCGATAAAGGGCTTTGACAAGGAGGATATGAATCCTCGATTTACCGACAAGGGCCGCCCGGACTACATCAACGATATGTATATCGCGATGGGCTTCACCGCCGAAAATGTCGCAGATAAGTTTGGGGTGTCACGCCAGAGGATGGACGAGTTTGCGAAACTTTCTCAGGATCGGGCGACGGAAGCTCAAAAGAACGGCTTCTTTGAACGGGAGATCTCGCCCTATTTGCTGCCCGACGGCAGCGTGGTTTCATTTGACGAGTGCCCGCGTCCAGGAACGAGCCTCGAAAAACTTGCCACCCTCCCAAGCGTCTTTAGGCCCGACGGCCGAGTTACCGCAGGGAACTCCTGCCCATTGAATGACGGCGCTGCTGCTGTCGTGGTCATGTCTGACTCTCGGGCCAGGGCCCTTGGGATAAAGCCCCTCGCTCGAATCGTCGCTTCATCGGTATCGGGGCTGGCACCAGAGATAATGGGGGTTGGGCCCATTGAGGCGATCGCAAAGGTGCTGGCACAAGCGAACATGAAGATCACCGATATCGACGTTGTGGAACTAAACGAAGCCTTTGCGGCACAGGTGCTCCCGGTGTGTGACGAGAGTGGAATTTCGATCGAAAACCAACTAAACCCACACGGGGGAGCAATCGCTTTAGGTCATCCATTCGGGATGACCGGAGCCCGGATTATGGGAACCCTGATAAACGATCTAACGACCCTGGACAAGACGTTCGGGCTTGAAACCATGTGCATAGGTGGCGGCCAGGGGATGGCGATGATAATCGAAAGGCTCAGCTAGCAGCTTCCCGGGTCACGAGGCGAAAAGGCAACGTGGCCCGGTCCATCGGGGTAGGCAGATTCTTTTTCATGTGGGTCTACTTGCTCCGGCCCTCGGGCTGGGAATTGCTGGTGCCGTCCGGGTAGTCAATGCTTGACCCGCAATCCAAAATAAAGACCCCAGAAAAACCAACCAGAAAAACCAGGGCATCGAACCACCCAACTCCGAGCCGGATCCCTGAAGAGCGGATCCGTGTAGTCGATGTCAAGTCCAATCGAAAGACCAGAGCTAAAGAGAAAATGGGAAGGACGACGGAGTTAGTTCGCACCGGGACCTATTCGTTTTCGGGTATCCAATGTTCCTGGGCCGACACCCGCTAGTCCGATAACGGTCCAGAATAGGAGGCGTTTCGAAACGACCCACCCAAGAGGGCATTCGACGTCACCTCTGTAGTCGGCCCGGTCTATATCAATTGGCCAAATCAAGTCTTAACCTTTCCTGATGTGGGAAAAACGGCCAAGTGAACCTCCCCACCCACGGGCCACTGGCCATAGAAACTTCACGCGAGGTTACAATGCAGAATTAAATGCAGCTGAACACATATTCTTCCAATTAACTCAGACCTTCCGCTTAAACTGGTCGGCGCTCGACCACGGCGGTGGTCGGTTTTCAAGAAGCCGGCCCCCTCCAAGCGGACAGGACTCCATTTTGTTTGAGCGACGCTAACTCAAAGCTGTCGACAACCTTCGCCTATGCGTATAGCGTTTAATCGCAGATGCAAAGTTCTGGAGCAAATCATAAGGACCCTTCCCAACAAGAGACGGAAGGAGCAGGCGATCAAAGATCAAAGCGCAGGCGATCAAAGGCCACGACCCTGCTACTGGTAAGGCATGGCAAGACACCTACCACGGGCAAAGTACTTCCTGGAAGAAAAGCTGGCCTCCAT
>JAKCBW010000039.1 GCA_021842145.1 Actinomycetes bacterium | reverse complement strand
CATCTGGCTACCCTGTTCGCCTCCATCTGCTTACCGCCTAAGTGTAAGCCGACAAAATCGGTCTCAAATTGCACAATTCGTGGGGGATACGTGGCATCAATGCTCTATTCGAGTTACCTTTATAAATCCTCCCTCATAGCATCTATCGGCATCGAGGTGAATTTACTAAATGGGCTCGATCCAGTAGCTGCTAGGAAACTTAACGCTGATGCAAAACTAAGGCCTCAGATCGCGGCAAAGACACTTCTCCAACTCGAAGTGGTGGCGGATCAGGCGGGCCTTCCGAATCGATCTGCTTTTAGATCGAAACGGAGTGGCCATCAAAGCCCATCGAGTAAATTACGCTGGCTAGTCGTCGTGAACTCGTGGGTGAAATCAGAAACCGCAGGCACCACCAGATTCGAAGCCGGACCGAAAGCACTATCGATTTCCCCTTACCGACGACGGGCCCGATCAAAGCTCAAGCCAGAGAACTATGGTGGCGGGAGCCTTATATTCGAGTTTTACCGACAGCAATTCGGATCTGACCAACACCAGCGGTCCGACCTTGATATGTAAAATATGCCATTTCCCGGGTGGACCATGTGATGGGTCGAATGTGACCCCCTGCTAGATGTGGATGGCCATCCCTAGAGCATGCAGAGAGGCCTCCTGGAGCGCTTCGCTCCTGGTCGGGTGGGCGTGGATCGTCTCACCGATGTCCTCTAGGCGGGCAGCCATTTCAAGGGCGAGTGTGAATGCCGAGGAGAGTTCGGATATGTCTGCGCCAACCCCTTGGATCCCTAAAACGAGATGGTTATCCGCACGGGCTACCACTCTTATGAATCCGTCGGTGTCGGACATAGTAAGGGCTCTCCCGCTGGCCGAATATGGGAAACGACCCTCTATTACCTCGAAACCTTCCTGTCGTGCCTGGTCGGGACTTAGCCCCACGGTTACTATCTCCGGGTCGCTGTAAACGACGGCTGGGATTGCGACCTTGTCCCATCGACGGCGCTTTCCGGCGATGATCTCGGCAACTAGGCTTCCCTGGGCCATGGCCCGGTGTGCGAGCATCGGCTCTCCGGTGAGGTCGCCGACTGCGAATACACCCGACATTGAGGTCCTGCACCCTGAATCGACGCTAACAGCCGATCCGTTTCGATCCAGATCGAGTTCTTCTAGCCCCCAACCATCGACGACCGGTGCCCTTCCGACGGTGACCACAACTTGGTCGGCGGGCAACTCGCTTATAGAGTTATCCGCCGTCTTTATCATGACGCCTTTGGAGTCGTCTGCCATTCCAATCGCCATTGCTCCGGTGAGTACCGTAACTCCAAGTTGTTTCAGTCGCCTTGATATCGGTCGTACTAGCTCGGCGTCGAAGTTTGGAAGGATCTGGTCGGTTGCTTCGACGATGGTGACCTTGGAACCGAACTTCTGGTATGCGCTGCCGAGTTCCAATCCGATATATCCTCCACCGACCACTACGAGCTTTTCGGGCAGAGAAGTTAGCGATAGGGCCTCAGTCGAGGAGATGACCTTTCCGCCAAAGGGCAGGTCCCTAAGCTCCACCGGGCGAGACCCAGTAGCGAGGATTATATATTCGGCCCTGATCTCCATGGGAGGTCCTGAGTCGGGGGTCTCGACCACTACCGTTTTTCCGTCGATAAAGCGAGCCCAGCCTTGAACCCTCTGGACCCCAGCCTTCTCTAGGAGACCTTCGATGCCGGAGCTGAGGCGGTGGACTATCTGGTCCTTCCACCGTATGGTCTCCGCTAGTTCAATTCTGGGATTCTCGCTATGGATTCCGAATTTGGTTTTTTCAGAAGCACTCTCTAGGACCTTTGAATATAGGTCGGCGGCATGGATGAGTGCCTTTGAAGGGATACAACCGATGTTGAGGCAAGTACCCCCTGCCTTGGCATTCTCGACGACGATGGTCTTGAGACCCAGCTGACCTGACCTGATTGCGGCGGTATAGCCACCCGGACCGGCCCCTACTACGAGCACCGTACAAGATTGTTGGTTCATAAATTAAACTCCATCGATGAAGATCATGGCGGGTTCCTCGAGTAGTGATTTGATTCGCTGGATGAAGGTCGCAGCGTTCCATCCGTCAATTATCCGATGGTCGAACCCCGAGGAGAGGTTCATCATGTTGCGGGGTGCAAAATCCCTACCGTCCCAGACCGGGCGAACCTGCATCTTGTTGACCCCGATTACCGCAACTTCGGGGTAGTTGATTATCGGCGTCGACACCAGACCTCCCAAGGCGCCAAGCGAAGTAATCGTGATGGTCGAACCGCTTAGGTCCTCCCGTTCGAGCTTCGACCCATTGGCCAGGTCTGAGAGGCGCTTGATCTCCTCTGCGCAGCCCCAAATGTCGCGGCTCTGGGCGTCATGGAGTACCGGAACCACCAAACCCTTTTGGGTTTGGTTGGCTATTCCAATATGGACTGCGCCGTATTGATGGATGACCCCGGCCTCGTCGTCGTAGCGAGCATTGAGTTCTGGCTGCTCCTGGATTGCGCTTACCATCGCACGAACGAGAAATGGAAGTAGTGTCAGCTTCGGTCTTCTGCCCTTGTACTTTTCATTTAGCGCCTTGCGCAACCTTTCGACCTCAGTGACGTCGACCTCCTCGACGTAGGTGATATGCGGTATATGGGTCTTGGAATTGGACATTCGCTCCGCTATGGTGCGGCGGAGTCCTATCACTGGGATATCGGTGATCTCTCGGGTTGAACTGACGGGAGACTTTGTGTGAGTTACCTTCCCCGAGATGTATCTGTCAAGGTCATCGTGGCCGATTCGTCCCGCTGGACCCGTACCGGTTACCAGCCTAAGGTCTAGGTTTGCCTCCATGGCCCGGCGCCTAACCGCCGGCGAAGCGAGCGGACGATCGCTATCATGGGCTGCCGAGGCGACTTCAACTATTTCGCCGCTAATTGGCCGCTGGGGCCGACTCGAAGGGGATTCGGTCTCACTCTTGGCCAGATTTTCTTTATCGACCTCCGGGGACCCTATCGGTTCACTCGGTGGTAGGTTACCACCCACCTTCGATGGTGCGGCGGTGTCGGCCACCTCTCCTTCGGTGAGGAATCGAATTAGCGGAGACCCTACGTTTATGCGGTCTCCGGGAGAGGCTCCAAGCCAACTGACCGTTCCTCGGACGACGCTCGGTAGTTCGGTTGTGGCCTTGTCGGTCATTACCTCGGCGACCAGTTGGTCTACCTCTACTGCGTCGCCGACCTTTACATACCAGGTAACTAGTTCGGCCTCCGCTATTCCTTCCCCGATGTCGGGCATGCGGAACTCAAATTCGCTCATTTCAACCCTCCAAAACTCGGCTCAGGGCGTGACCGATCCGGTCGGGACCGGGGAAGTAGGCCCACTCCTGGGCGTGCGGGTATGGGGTGTCATAACCTGCGATGCGCTCGATAGGTGACTCCAGGTAGTAAAAGGCGTGCTTCTGGACCAAAGAACACAGTTCCGCCCCAAATCCGGAAGTCAGGGTGGCTTCGTGGACAACTGCGCAACGCCCGGTCTTTTTGACCGAAGTGATGATGGTGTCTAAGTCGAGTGGCACCAATGAACGGAGGTCTATGACCTCGGCGTCGATGTTGAAATCCCGGGCCGCCGCCAGGGCGACGTGCACCATCGTCCCGTAGGCCAATACGGTCACCGCTGATCCGGGTCGTCTTATCGCCGCTCGGCCAAGTGGCACTTTGTAGTGTCCCTCTGGGACTTCGCTAAGTGGGTGTTTAGACCATGGGATAACCGGCCGGTCGTGGTAACCGTCGAAGGGTCCGTTGTAGAGCCGCTTCGGTTCTAAAAAGATTACCGGGTCATCATCCTCGATCGAGGTGATGAGGAGTCCCTTGGCGTCGTAAGGATTGGACGGGATTACGGTCTTGAGACCAGCGACGTGGGTGAAGAGTGCTTCGGGGCTCTGGGAGTGGGTCTCTCCACCGAATATTCCCCCGCCGACGGGCATTCGGATGGTAAGCGGAACGGTGAAGTCGCCGGCTGAGCGGTATCGAATTCGAGCGGCCTCGGATACGATCTGGTCATAAGCCGGGTACATGTAGTCCGCAAATTGGATCTCGATACAGGGGCGAAGGCCGTGGGCGGCCATACCGATCGCCGCACCGACTATTCCAGATTCGTTGATCGGCGCATCGAAGCAGCGGGTCTTTCCGAAGCGCTTCTGTAGTCCCTGGGTGCAGCGAAATACACCACCGAAGTACCCGACGTCTTCGCCAAATACGACTACGGTTTCGTCGGCTTCCATTGCGACTGCGTGGGCATCGCGAATCGATTCGATCATCGTCATGGTTGGCATTGTCAGTACCCCGCTTCTTGGCGTTGAAGTCTGAGGTGGTTCGGCATTTCAGCGTAGACACCCTCGAATATATCCCTCGGTGAAGGTTTTGGACCGTTGCGCAGAGTTCCGTACGATTCGGCTTCTGCTTGAGCCCTGCTTATCTGATCCTGCACGCTTACCAGCAATTCGTCATGGTCTTTTTCGGACCAGGCCCCGACCGCTATGAGGTGGCGCTTGAGGCGATCTATCGGATCGCCGAGCGGCCAGGCGAGGGCTTCGTCCTTTGGGCGATAGCTGGACGGATCGTCAGATGAGGAGTGGGCTGCGGCCCGATAGGTGACCCATTCGATGAGCGTCGGCCCCTGGTTGGACCTCGCCCTCTCGACCGCCCAGGCGGATGCGGCATAGACCGCCAGGAAGTCGTTACCGTCTACCCGCAGGGATGGTAGACCGAAGCCCGAGCCGCGCATCGCAAATGTTGCAGATCGTCCGAGGGCAAAGGCTTGATAAGTTGAGATCGCCCACTGGTTGTTGACGATATTTAAAATGACCGGGGCGTTATAAGTCGACGCCATAACCATTGCGGAGTGGAAGTCGGATTCGGCGGTCGCTCCATCTCCTATCCAACCGGCGGCGATGGCGCTTGAACCCCTGATCGCCGAGGCCATCGCCCAGCCGACCGCCTGTACGAATTGGGTAGCTAAGTTCCCCGAGATCGAAAAGAAGCCGTATTCCTTAGACGAGTACATAACGGGTAGTTGACGTCCCCTTAGCGGGTCATGTGAGTTCGAATAGACCTGTGACATCATGAGTTCGAGGGGATATCCACTACTGATTAGTAGTCCTTGCTGGCGATAGGTCGGGAAGTTCATGTCGCCGTCCGATAGGGCCATACGAAATGCACACGAGATTGCCTCCTCGCCGGTGCACTGCATATAGAAAGACGTTTTACCCTGACGCTGGTCTAGCATCATTCTCCGGTCGTATTCCCGGGTGAGCATCATATTTCTTAGCCCGCTGAGTAGGGTATCTTTGTCGATGTCAGCGGCCCACGGCCCCACGGCCCGACCTTCGTCGTCGAGGACTCGAATCAGTCCGGTAGCGAGGTCGTACATCGTCTCTGGGGCGTCGGACACCTCCGGTCTACGAACTTCCCCGGCATTAGAGAACTTGAGGCTACTGAAGTCCGGGGTGTCGCCCGGTCGGCGCGCCGGTTCGGGTATAGCCAGGATTAGCGGGACTTCTCGAGCATTTCCCCTGAGATCCCCGTCGACTAATTCGCTCACAGTATTACCCCCTCGCTGACAAGCTAGCTAGCGCTAAACAAGGCAAACGCTCACTATGATACCCATATTATGGGCGTGTGTGCACAAATATAGTACTTTAAAGCAACAATCGTCTTATGATACTGGGATAATGGTCCTTGGAGCATACGGGTTGTACGCCTTGTCTAAACCTGCTCTATTGGTCATAGATCTGTCATAGTCCTGTCATAACGCTACCAAGTTAGACGTCAAGATTGGAATGCAATGCGTGGTGAAATGAAACCACCCGGTGGCACCGCCAACCGTGTCGACCAGGCGTCGAGTCTCGACGCCGTGGATATGCGTCTATTGGAGCTTTTGGCCGCCGACGCTCGTCTTTCCGCTAGGCGATTGGGGCGAGAGGTGGGGATGTCTCCGGGGGCGATCTCCGAGCGGGTCGCCCGCCTCGAAAGGGAAGGAGTGATTCGGGGTTACCACGCTGATGTAAACCCTAGTGCCTTGGGTTTTGGCATGGAGGTGATCATAGGCCTCCAGACCGAACAGGGACCATCACTCGACGAGACCTTGGCGCACCTCGAGTCGGTGAGCGAAATACAAGGTATCTACGTAGTTTCCGGTCAGTGGGACTTGGTTCTGCATATAAGGGTCAAGAATCAGGACCATCTCCGCGACCTGATCCTAGGTTCGGTGTGGCACGTTCCATCTTTTCGTCACAGCGAGACCCTACTGGTGTTAGAGAGTAGGCAAGGATCACCAACCTGGTTCCAGGAGCTGGAAAGTAAGCCGGATGGGATATCCGAGGAAAGTTGAGCCAATCAATGGCCCAGATACCGTTGCCCTATTTCGGTAGGGTCCAATTGTCTCTAGGTCGGTGTGTTGAAACGGAGTTGGAATCGGGCACCTAGTCGGAGGCTAGCTTCGATGTTGCAGAGTAGCCAGGAACTCCTCGAGGTTTGCATTCACCTCCCCGGTCTTTTCCTGCTGTACCCAGTGTCCCGCCCCTTTGATGACCCTCTTGAAGCGCAGGTCGGTAAAGCCCAGTTCGAGTTCATCCTCTGAACGCCTAGAGAAGCTCCGAACCATGTCATTTTCTCCGACTATAAAAGCACTAGGAACGGTGATTTTCTGACCGTTGAAGGCTCTGGTCAATTCCCAGTTGATGTCTAGGTTCCTGTAGTAGTTGAGGGGAGGACGAAAACCTCCCTCCCTGAAGGATCTAATGCTTTGAGCTAGGTAACCTTCGCTCAGCCAAGGGGGTGTTTCCTTTGGAAGCCGAACTTGATCTAGCAGTCGTCCGCCACTGGTATAGGTGGCGTTCCAACCGGGGTCCCCGGCTCCATCTGGGGTGACTCCGTAAAGAAACTTTCGAATAGTACCCTCTGGGTCGGCGTCAAATTCGGCTTCGGCGAGACCCTCTTTTTGGAAATACACCATGTAGAAGAGTCGATCTTGAGATGGATCGCCCATTTTAGAGAAGATCGAAACGGGTGATAGTTTCGGCCGTATGGGTCGATAGGTGACACTCATACCGAAGACTGCGTCTATTACATCTGGTCTAAATAGGGCGCTATACCAAGCGACGTTGGCCCCCCAATCGTGGCCAACCAATACGGCATGGGACTCTCCGAGCGCCTCGATTAGCGAAATGATATCCCCCGTCAGGTGGAGTATCGAATACTTGGTCGACTCGTAGGGCTTTGACGAACCCCCGTAACCTCGCATATCGGGTGCCACGGCTCGATATCCGAGCGATGCCAGGTGGAGGAGCTGGGCCTCAAAACACATTGCGGTCTGTGGGAATCCGTGGCAGAGCACCACTAAGGGACCTTCGCCGGCACTGAGGCAGAAGAGTTCAAGGTCAGCTATCTTTACGACGTTCTTCTCGATCTCCACCGTTTCCTCCGGTTCAGAACTTGCCACGCCGGTAGGCGATTAATTCACCACTGCCAATTCACCACTGCCAATTCACCACTGCCAGTTCACCACTGCCAATTCACCACTGCCAGTTCACCACTGCCAGTTCACCACTGCCAATTCACCACTGCCAATTCACCACTGCCAGTTCACGGCCGCTAACTAACGACTATACGACACAACAGAACATAGGACACTTCCCAACCAAGTACAACGTTGGAGTATTTGCCAACTGTGCGACGGCTCCTGGGCTGACAAGGCGATCGATGGTATTTGCTGGTTGGTCCAAAAATTGAGGTATGAAGCCCTGAGTCGGAGCCTTGTCGCCGGATCTGACTGGGCTAATGCTTTAGGTGGCACGGCTACTTTTGGATTGTATCTTCGATTCCGACCGATGCTCGACCGGCTTCCTCGACCCGCTCCAGCACTTCAGCCACGAGTTCTCCGAAGCGGCCCGTTCTTCTCGTTTCGATTTGGGAGCGAGGTCTTGCTAGGTCGATCTTGATCTCGGCGAGGACCGTAGAGGGCCTTGCGGAGAGGACCAGTACTCTGTCACTTAAATACACCGCCTCCCCCACATCATGGGTGACCATTAGGGCGGCGAAGGTCGACGAGTCCCAAAGTCGTTGGACGACGTCTTCGAGGTGATTCCTTGTAAGGGCGTCAACGGAGGCAAAAGGCTCGTCCATCATGAGGAGCCGGGGATTGGAGACCATTGCTCTGGCTAGTGCGGCACGTTGCTGCATCCCGCCGGAGAGTTCCCACGGGTATCTAGTGGCAAAACCGGACAAGCCGACTTGAATAAGGGCTTTTTCTACGCGCTCGGCCCTCTCTTGGTTGGAATACTCAGCCGCCCCCATAGCCACGTTTTTGCCGATAGTTAGCCAAGGAAAGAGACTCTTGTTGTATTCCTGAAAAACTATCGCTAGTCCCTTTGGGACGTCGTTTATGGGTTTTTGATCGAATATGACTTCGCCCCCCGAAGGAGGACGTAATCCAGAGGCGGCACGAAGGAGGGTGGTCTTTCCGCTACCAGACGGACCGACAATGCTTACAAACTCGTGCTCTTTGAGTTCCAAGCTCACATCGCGAGTGATTTCATTCATTGACCCGTCGCGACTCTGTATCGATACCTGCAAATTTCTGATACTTAGAACCGAGTCAGACATCAAGCAATCCTCCCACCGTGCCTCGCTGCCAGGCCAGCAGTCGACGCTCAAACATCAGAAATAGTGTGTCAAAAATCCAACCGAGGCAACCCAGGACGATTACCCCTCCATAACTTCCGTCGATATTGAAAGACTGCTGGGCATTTGCGATGAAATAACCGATTCCCGACCCGCCGCCAAGCATCTCGGCCACGACCATAACCGCCAAGGAGACGCTGAGTGCAACCCGAAGACCAGCGAATATCTGTGGCGAAGCCGCTGGAAGGACAACTTTCAGAAATAGCTTTCGGCCGCGCAGTCCGTAAGTTTTAGCCGTGTCGATCATGGTTGGTTCGATAGTTGATGTCCCGTTGGCGGTATTTATCAGGATCGGCCAGACCGCCGCCGAGATAATCGTAACGACTACCATCCGACCGTTGATTCCAAAAACAACGATCGCGATAGGTACGAGGAGAGGTGTGGGAAGGGATCTCATAAAGTCCACCACCGCCGAGGTCCAATCCCGAACCGTCTCGTAATGGCCGATTACCATACCCGCAGTTATGCCAATTATCGCACTAATTAGAAATCCTGCCGCGGTGCGCTCGAGCGAAGGAATGATGTCAGTGGTAAGGGTGGAGGAGGTAACTACGTGCCAAGCGGCAACTAGAGAGGTAATAAAGGTCGGGAAAACAGCCGTGTGCAACTCCATTCCAAGCAACTGCCACACCGTCGCCAGGATCGCCAAACCGAGCCAACCTAGTCCAGCTCGGGCGATTGTACTACCCCGCCTCGGGCCCGCCTTGACCCCAATCACCTTCCGCCCTCCGTTCGCTGTGTCCGCCAGGGTATTAGCCGATCTACGAGTCGGGCGAAGCCGATACTAAGTGCCCAACCCAATATTCCGCCGACGATGATACCTGCGAACATAGTCGAAGGCTCGTTTCCCTGTTGGGCTAGGAGGATGAACTGCCCAAGACCTCCCGTTCCACCTACTAATTCCACTGAGACCGTGACCACTAAGGCGAGGCTGATCGCAACTTGAAGCCCACTTGCAATCATCGGAGAAGAGGCCGGCATGACGACTCGATAGAGGAGTTTGAACCCCCTAAGGCCTAAGACCTTTGCGGTCTCGAGGACCTTGTTATCCACTTGGCGAACCCCGACCCTTGTGTTTATAAATACGGGCCAAAATGCCGCAAAGCTTACTAAACCCGAGGTCATCTTTATCCCGAGACCCGCGATCAAGATTGCAATGGGAATCAAAGCTAAAGATGGAAGGGGGCGCATCATTCGCACTATCGTCTCGGTCGCAGCATCCGCCGTTTTAGAGCGACCAACCAGTGTTCCGAGGACAATTCCTCCGACTCCCGCAGCGAGCATCCCGAGCGCCCACGCTTCCAGGGTCGAAGCTAGCGCTGAGCTAAGTGACCCAACGTTAGCGGAGATTGCCGCCAGTGTGGCCCCGGGAGTCGGAAGGGCTTCTTTATTGACCGCTCCGGTGGAGCTAAGAGCCTCCCAGATTGCGATTGCGACTACTACCCCGCCAATTTGACGTGCCACGCGGCGCCTTTGGGGCTTCGAGCGCCTCTGGGTAATCTCGTTAACTTCCCCACTAAGGCCGACCGCCAACTGCACTTGGCTCACTCCGCCCTCCAGATCCCGAGCTTTGCGAAGGTCACTTATTTGCGCCCGACCAGATGAGCTGGCTCACCGGGACGTTAGCACTGATCCACCCGAGCTGCTTCATCAACTGCTCCTGACCTTGGACTGTGTTCGAACCAATTTTTGCATTCCAAACCGGTAGTTTCATGCTATTGGCAACCGAAACAGGGATACTCGAATAGGTAGGAATGACGGCACGAGCAGCAGCTGGATTTGCAGCAGCGTAGTTGAGTGACTCGTTTATTGCCGCGACGAACCTTTTGACGATTCCCGGATTGGAGGCTAACTCCGAGGAGTTCGTGAAGTAACCCGAGACCAGCATTCCAGGCTGCTCGCCTTCAAACAGGGGCGATAGGAGCTTTCCCCCGTGAGCAGCTATCGCGGCGACAAAGGGCTCTACTTCGGTTACCGCCTGCACCTGACCTGCGCTCAATGCCGCTGGCATCGTTGGGAAGGAAAGGACTACAACGTGCACCGAGGAGGGATTTACCCCGTTCTTTAGTAAAACACTATCTAGTGCGAGTTCGTTCTCTCCTTGTAAGGCGTTGGAGGCGATGGTCTTGCCGGCCAGACCGGATATGGATGTGATTCCGCTATTGGCGCTCACCAAGATTCCTGACCATGCTTGGGACGCGTTGGAGGCGGCGAAGTCACCCGCAGCGACAAACTTTAGCGGGATGCCATGGGCATTCGCCAATATCAAGTTTGCAGTTGCGCCATATCCAAACTGCAGGGAGCCCCCGACTACCGCAGACGCAACCGCTGCGCCGCCTTGCAGAGCGTGGGGGACGACGGTTAGCTTCTCTTTTGCGAAGAAGCCCTCTTTGATACCGAGATAAAGTGGCGCCACGTCGGCTATCGGCAGTACGCCGACATTGACCGTGGCGGGTTTGAGGGTTGTCGCAGCCGTAGTAGATGCGCTGCTGGTAGTCGTCGAAGCCGAAGTTGAGCTCCCGCAGGCAGCGGCCAAGATCCCCAAAGAGACGAGCGCCGAGGCCACTCCGAAGCGGCGGCGGTTGTTGTTAGATATACCCATTTTTTAGATCCCCCAATTGACTTTCTAATTAACTACTGCAACTTGACTTATAAAGTGTTGACTCCGGCGGGTGGCTGCGAGCGATAGAGGCGTAGTGAGAAATAGTCTTTCCTTTCGCAAGGTACGCCCCTTGTCGTTTTTTTACTACATCCAGATGTCGGCGGGCGGTGGATTCTCGCCATATGCGTCCATCCAGGAGAGTATCGGTGAACGAAGGATGCCGAGTTTTTCGATTTGGGCCTCTACTACGTCACCCGGTTTGAGGTAATTGGCAAAGGGGTCGTCGGTACTAGCTGCGACCCCAGCGATGGTACCGGTGGAGATGAGGTCCCCGGGACTGTAGATCTGGGGCGAGTGGTAGGCGACTAGCTGAGGAATCGACACCGACATCCTGCTAGTGTTCGACTTCTGCCTGACCTGCCCATTTACCCGCAGCTCCATGTCTAGGTCGTGTGGATCCCCGACCTCGTCAGCGGTTACTATCCAAGGCCCGATCGGGCAGAAGGTATCTATCGCCTTCGAGAATGAGAAGACCCCCGAGGCCATTTCCCTGCGCTGGATGTCCCTCGCGGTGATGTCGTTGAAGATCATGTACCCAGCGATGTGCTCTACGGCTTGTTCCGCCGAGAAGAACTTTCCGCCTTTCCCTATGACCATCACCATTTCGAGTTCGTAGTCGAGCTCATTGGTGAGCTGGCTCGGATAGACGACCGGTTCTTCTGGTCCGACGATCGCGTCGACGTTTTGGAAAAAGACGATTCCTTTGTTTACTGGATGTGACCAGTTGACACGGGCCAGATCTTCGTGGTGCTCTCGGAAGTTGCCAGCGGTGTGGAAAAACTTCTTAGGTATTATCGGTGCCCGGAGTTTGGCATCGGTGAGGCGAACCCTATTCCCCGTCTCTTTGACCGAAGAGTCACGTTCGAAGTATTCGCGCATCGTCGCACAGTCGAGTTCAATGATCATGTCGTCAACTATGCGCCCGACTCGTCCGGCATCAAATGTAACTAGCTTCATTCCGACCCCCCTTTTATTGTCTAGTTTTATACAGTGAAAGTCACTTTTACTGATGAAAAGATTATCAGGCCGGATTTTTGATGTCAAGTAGTTCGGATAGCTAAGTCGTTAAAGAAACCGGATCTCGGGCTCTCGCCATTACAACGAAGGTCCGCCGCAATGATATTGGGGTAAATGAAATCAGCTCCATCTGGGAGAAATGTTCTGATAGGCGCAGCTAGAGATGGTAATTGCGATTGGCGACTTCCTCACTTCGATCTTAGGAAATCGAGGTGATCGGGGCCTGGGTCCCTTTTAGTTGACAACCATAACTTTGGATGTGATAATGAAAGTGACTTTTACTAAATGAAACTAAGGACGAAAGAGGATACTCAGTGGGTGACGAAGTCGGATTGGAATTTGATCCAGATTGGCTCGGACTAGCTGGCAGCGGGGTACTTATTGCGGGTGCCGGAGGCATCGGTTCTGCTTGTGCTAAGGCCTTTATGGGAGCGGGTGCACGGATAGCACTGGTAGATCTTGATCGAGAGCATCTCCAATCGGTCTCGAAGGAGCTTGGACCCGATACGCAGACTATTACCGCCGATCTTTCGACTGGAAGTGGAGCACGGCATGCGGTCGCTTTGGCAGAGAAAGCCCTTGGCGGTATCGACGTGCTAGTGCACGCGGTGGGCATCAACCAGAGGAAACCGGTGATCGACTTTACCGATGACGAGTGGAGGAAGATCCAGTCGATCAACTTTGACAGTGCATTTTATCTCGCCCAGGCGGCCGGAAAGTCGATGATCGATCGGAGAAGGGGCCGGATCATCATGCTCTCGTCGGTTTCGGGACTACTCGCCCACGCTGACCACGCTCCCTATGCAGCAAGTAAGGGAGGAATAAACCAGATGATGAGGGTTATGGCTAGGGAGTGGGCTTGCTACGGGGTCACCGTCAACGCCATTGCGCCTGGATATATCGAAACTGATCTGACTCAGGAGTACCTCTCTAGGGATGACAATCGCCTCAAGCTCGAGAAGATGGTGCCGGTCGGTCGGCTCGGAACGACCATCGAGCTGACTGGCCCGGCGCTTTTTTTGGCCTCACGGCACGCCTCATTTATCACCGGTCACGTGCTATACGTCGATGGCGGCCGGACTTTGGTTTGAAGAATTCGCTCGAGGTGGGATGCCAGTTTCGGGGTCCGGTTGACGGACCAGAGGGTGAATTTAGAGATGTATTGCGAGTTAAAAAAGGGAGCATTTATG
>JAKCBW010000038.1 GCA_021842145.1 Actinomycetes bacterium | reverse complement strand
TTATGGCTAAGAAACACGGTCGAGACCTTCAACCCGTCGATCCAAGGTGGACGACGATGGATTGTTCTAAATGCGGTGCGAGAACCAAGCACTGCCTGGAACTGTCCCAACGGACCTATTTCTGCGACGTCTGCGGGTTGGTCAGTTCGAGGGACAAGAATTCTGCGGCCGTGATGGTCGTCCGGGCTGGTTTCAACCCGGCTGGTGTTGATGGCATAAGACCTGGGTGTCCGCTGGGCACTCAGGCTGCCTGAGCCAGGAATCCCCCGGCTTTAGCCGTGGGGAGGTTTCAAAGATGCCAACGAGTGATGTTTCTTGCAACCACTTGAACCTTCTGAGCCGATGCCGTCGCACTTGGCTCTGTGGAGTTTGTTGTCCTGTCTATCCACCAGCTAGGCACGGGGAAAGGAGTTGCAAAAGTTGTGGCCACCAGCATGCAGGTTTTAATACCCCCGGACATCAGGACACCGTCGGCCACGAGAATTAGGGCAATAAACGACCCGAAGTTTGGGATGCTTTGTGGGGGAACCACTTCTGGTTGATACGGTATGTCGGCGTATCATGTGGTGAAGTACTAATAGAGACTGTGAAGAACCAATTTTAAGACCAAGAACTTCATAGACGCTGATCAGGTAGGCCAAGTAAGAGCTGGATCGCTTGAGCCCTACTTTATGGAAGTGGAGTGCACCTCAGCTGGTTCAAATTCCCGCCACGGGGGCGATAATCCCCAGTACCAGCACTGCGAGCAGGATAAGTGCGAAGTATCTCCTGAAATGTTTTGGGGGAGTCTCCATTGCGACGCCTAAATGATCGGAGTCGTTGCCCTCAACAATTGGGGCAAAGTCGGGCAATGGGCGAGTTTGTTCAGTCCACTCATTGCCGTTAAAGTATCTCAAGTGGTCGTAACCCGCTCGGTACCAGCCGGGATGGGATGGCATCTTTGCCATCTGCCGAATCCTTTTAGTCAAAGCTGGCCTCCAACTATATGACCTGCTAGGAGATTATCGCAGCAGCTATTGCTTGGACAACAAAAGAGGCTTCCCTCAATATGCGGGTGTCTCCACCGAGTTTAATCGCTCCTTGATCCACAAGTTGCTCGGCTGTGACGGTGCCATTTATAACCTGATCGAAGAAGGTCGGGTCCAGATGGACCTTCAGGAGCGCTAGTTCGGGAATGCGATCTAATTCGTCGGTTACGGTGATTTTTTCTCGAGAAACGATTATCCACCAACGCGGATAATCCTCGGGGGATACGTTCTTCGGGCCGACCTTGCTATTTGGCCCCGACCTTTTGGGGCCAATTTCGATCACGAAAGACTCTTCGATCATCAAAGACTCAGGTGCGACCCTGTCGAGGGCCGACCTGAGCCTAGCAACTATTGCAGCGGGGTTCGAGGCGGACAGATCAGACACGGTCATAGAGGATGGCCCTCTTGACCTCCTCAATTGCTTGGGTGACCTTGATTCCCCTTGGACAGGCCTCGGTGCAGTTGAATGAGGTCTTGCATCTGAATACCCCAGATTTCTGATTTAGAATGTCCAACCTCTCTTGGGCGCCGTCGTCCCTCGAATCAAAGATAAACCTGTGGGCACTGACTATCGCCGCCGGACCGACATACTCGGAATTAGCCCAGTAAATAGGGCATGAAGTCGTACAACAAGCACACAATATGCACTTGGTGGTGTCGTCGAATCGGTCCCGATCCTCTTGGGTTTGGAGTCTCTCTTTATACCCCGGGTCGTCATGTGCGATCAGGTAGGGCATGACCGAGCGATGCTGAGCAAAAAATGGCTCCATGTCGACTACGAGGTCCTTGATGACTTCGAGGCCCCTAATCGGTTCGATGGTAAGGTCGGTTCCGATGTTTTTGATTAAATTGATGCAGGCGAGTTTATTTTCACCATTGATTACCATTGCATCGGATCCGCAGACGCCGTGTGCGCAACTGCGCCTGAAGGTGAGCGTCCCGTCCTGTGTCCACTTCACTAGGTGAAGGGCGTCTAGGACCCTGTCTCCCGGGCTCATTTCGACCTCGAACTCTTGCCAACGCGGGCGAGTATCTGTTTCGGGGTCGTATCTCTTGATCCTTAGGTGTACTCGGACAAGTTCTTTTGCTTTGTCCGCCTTTGGAGTGGCTGGTGATTCGGTTACCGTCATTAGTATTTGCGCTCCATCGGTTGGTAGTTTCCAGCGACGACCTGCTTGTAGCTGAGCCTAATCGAGCCGTCTTGTTCTAGGTGGGCGAGGGTATGTTTCATCCAGTTTTGGTCGTCGCGGGTCGGGTAGTCGTCCCTCCAATGGGCGCCACGGCTTTCTGTTCGCGCCTGGGCACCGACAACCAATCCATGTGCCAAATCTAGTAGATGGCCCAACTCCATCGCCTCTGTCAGGTCGTAGTTGAAAACCTCACCTTTATCATCGATCTTGATATTGGCATACTGGGCTTTGAGCTCCTCGACGGTCTTTCTTGCATCCGTAAGTGATTCGTTTGTCCTGACGACCGAAGCATCTAAGGTCATCGATTCTTGCAAGGTAGTGCGGATTTCGCCCACTTTTTCCGAACCCGTCCCAGCTTTAAGTTGCTCAATACGCTCCCTAACCTTGGCCTCGGCCCCCTTGGGTACGTCTGGATGACCAACATTCTTGACGTATTCGGCCATGGCCTTTCCGCCCCGCCGCCCGAAAACGACAATGTCTAAAAGGGAGTTGGTGCCAAGGCGATTCGCCCCATGAACCGAGACGCACGCGCATTCGCCAGCGGCGTAAAGTCCAGGTAGAACCGTATTCTGGTCGTCTACGATTACTTCTCCCTCGACGTTGGTGGGGATTCCTCCCATCGCATAGTGGGCCGTAGGCTGGATCGGAATTGGGTCCTTCTTTGGTTCGATGCCTAGGTATGTCCTAACAAAATCGGTGATGTCAGGCAGCTTCGAATCGATCTGCTCGGGTGGAAGGTGGGTGAGGTCCAAGTAGACGTAGTCAGATTTGGGTCCCGCACCTCTTCCAGCTTTAATCTCCGCATGTATCGCCCTTGAAACCATGTCCCGTGGGGCAAGGTCCTTAACCGTTGGGGCGACTCGCTCCATGAAGCGCTCGCCATCGGAGTTTCTCAGTATTCCACCTTCTCCTCGGGCGGCTTCAGAGAGTAAGATTCCGAAACCGTAGATACCCGTGGGGTGAAACTGGTAGAACTCGAGGTCCTCCATGGGAATTCCGGCTTTAAAGAGCACTCCAGGGCCATCCCCTGTTAGGGTGTGTGCGTTCGAGGAGATTTTGAACATCTTGCCGTAGCCGCCCGTTGCGAAGAGGACTCCCTTGGACACAAATACGTGCAAGTCGCCGGTTGCCATTTCGTATGCAACCACTCCTGCGGCCCGCCTGTTTGCCCCTTCCCCCTCGAAGAGTACGTCGAAGACCTGAAATTCGTTGAAAAAGTTGACCTCTTTGGCCAGACAACGCTGGTACAGGGTGTGGAGGATCATGTGTCCAGTTCTGTCAGCCGCATAGCAGGAGCGTCGAACGGGTGCCTCGCCGTGGTTTCTAGTGTGACCACCAAAACGCCTCTGATCGATGCGCCCTTGCGGGGTTCTGGAGAATGGCAGGCCGAAGTGTTCTAGGTCGATAACTGCGTCAATTGCCTCTCGACACATTATGTCTATCGCATCCTGATCTCCCAGATAGTCACCGCCCTTGACCGTGTCAAAGGCGTGCCATTCCCAGTAGTCCTCCTCGACGTTGGCCAGGGCGGCACACATCCCTCCCTGTGCGGCCCCGGTATGGGACCTCGTCGGATATAGCTTGGTTAGTACGGCCGTTCTAGCTTCGCCGGCCAACTCGATTGCTGCCCTCAGCCCGGCTCCGCCGGCGCCGACAACGACAGCGTCATAGCTGTGGTAATGAACATTCACACCTATAGCTTTGCACGCTTCTGCGCTGATGTGAAATCTAGTGCTCGAAGTGGCGTAGGCTTGAAGAATGACAGAGCGTCCAAACAGTGTAGAAGCCCTTGTGGCCAGCGGTTATGTCCCTGAAAGTGTAAAAGGCGAGATCAAGCGTAACGCAATCAAAAGAATCCGTGATGGCCTTGTGTTGATCGAAGGAATGGTCGGATACGAGGATAGTGTCCTGCCCCAGGTCGAAAATGCGATACTTGCAGACCACGACATAATTCTTCTAGGAGAGAGGGGGCAGGGTAAGACGAAGCTGATTAGGTCGCTAGTTGGACTACTCGATGAATTCGTCCCGGTGCTCGTGGGAGGGGAGTTGAACGATGATCCCCTTGCGCCCATATCAAGATCCGGAAGACAGATTTTGGAGTCACAGGGGCTATCGGCCAAGGTCGCCTACCTCAATAGGAATGATAGGTACGGCGAGAAGCTAGCTACGCCGGACACTTCGATGGCGGATTTGGTCGGCGAAGTGGACCCGATCAAGGTTGCCGAAGGACGGTATCTCAGTGATGAGCTAGTCATTCACTATGGCTTAGTGCCGAGGTCCAATCGAGGGATATTTGCCATCAATGAGCTTCCTGATCTTCCTGAAAGGATTCAGGTGGGGCTACTGAATCTACTTGAGGAAAGGGACGTTCAGATTAGAGGATTCAAGGTACGACTACCGCTAGATATATTTTTTGTCGCTTCGGCTAACCCGGAGGACTATACCAACCGCGGTCGACTGATTACTCCCCTCAAGGATCGATTTGGGGCACAGATTAGAACTCATTACCCAAAGGACCTTGCAACGGAAGTTGCAGTTATGCACCAGGAAGCTCGCATAAATCCACCTGACGGCGTCGACGTCATTTTTCCCGAGTTCATGGAACATGTAATCGCAAATTTTGCGCAGATGGCTCGGAGGTCGCCGAGCATAAACCAGAGCTCTGGAGTTTCGGTAAGGCTTTCCATCTCAGCCTACGAGACACTGGCGGCAGCATCAGTTGCGAGGGCGCTAAGGTCGGGCGAGACCCTTGCGGTCCCTAGGGTTTCGGACTTGCTTTCGATACTTCCGGCTGTGTCGGGAAAAATAGAGGTCGACGCCTTGGAGGATATAGAGGAGTCCCAAGTCGTTCAGCGCCTGCTAGCACAGTCGGTCTCGACAACCTTTAGGTCCATGCCCCAAGGGTCAGATTTCGCCCAGGTGCCAGTGAGTTTCGATGAGTCGACCTTCGTTGTCGGTAGCGACTTACCATCCGAACAGTACCTTGAGGAGCTATCTGACCATCCAGTTCTAGCGAGTTCTGCTTATAAGCTCGCTGGAGAGAGCGAGGGTCCCCTGGTCGCATCTGCCGTTGAATTTATCCTAGAGGGCCTCCACCTGGCCAAAAGGCTGAATAGGTCCGATGATGATGGCAAAAAGACCTATTATGCGAAATAGCCTTGGTGTTTGTGCGCTGCAGGTGGCACCCGACTAGCGGGGGGATTGCTTTGAGATACCTCTATTCGAAGTGGGACGGCAGCCAGGAAGGTGAATCGGTCGATGGCAATTTCATCTTCGATCAGCTTTCCGACGATCTTCTTTATAACGGAGACGTAGCTTCGGCATTAAGGGACCTGATGAGCAAGGGCTTTACCAGGCCGGACGGCACCAGAGTACAGGGTCTCAGCGAGATGATTGAGAATCTTCGGCAGAGGCGAGCTCAACTCCTTGGGTCGAGAAACCTTTCTTCGATTTACGACTCGATAAAAGATGAAATCGACGAGATAGTTGCCATGGAGGAGCGGGCACTTGACGAGGCCGAGCTTCTAGCCAACGAGCAAGACAGATTGGCTTTCGAGCGAAAGAGACTCGAGCTATCAGCGATGTCTGATGACCTTGCTCAGCGAATTAGGGACCTGCAGGGTTATGAGTTCTATTCTCAACCGGCAAAGCAGCGGCTAGAGGAGCTGATAAGCGGGCTCAGGGAGCAACTAATAGAGTCGACCTTCTCTCAGATGAAGGGATCGCTTTCGAATATGGGTCCCAAGCAGAGGCAGAGATTAGCTCAGATGCTAGGAGAGCTTAATGAGCTGCTTTCAAAACGAGCCGAGGGCATCGATGTAAGCGATGATTTTTCTCATTTTAAAGAGAAGTACGGCGACATGTTTCCTGGAGTCTCGACGCTCGATGAACTCTTGGACCTTTTGGCAAGACAAGCAGCGGCAATGGCATCGTTTATGGAGTCACTGGACGACCAACAGCGACTGGAACTGGCGGAACTTTTTGAAGAGTTGCTTGAAGACTTGGACCTTGCTTGGCAGCTAGATATGCTTTCGGAGAATTTGTCCCAAATGGGTTACAATCCGAGTGGTCGTCCGGTAGGTTTGCGAGGTAATCAGGACGTTTCGCTCGGCGAGGTCGGAGACCTTTTTTCCGAACTGACGAGAATCGACCAATTAGAGGCATTCTTTAAAAATCCGCCATCTCCTGCCTCCCTGGCAGACGTCGACCTTTCGGGAGTTGGAGACCTCCTAGGTGAAGACGCAGGTAAATCCCTTGCCGAGCTAGCCGAGCTAGCGAAGTCTCTAAAAGAAGCGGGGTTAATTGACAATAAGGAAGGTTTTCTCCGCATTTCGCCTAAGGGGCTTAGGCACATTGCGGACAGCGCCCTTAAGGAGCTCTTTTCGAAGCTCAAGCATTCCGGCCTGGGGGAGCATCCATCCTGGAGGTCGGGGTTAGGGCCAGATCTCGAATACCAAACCAAAGCATATGAATACGGAGATAGTTTCAACCTCAACATTAATCAGACACTAAGGAACGCATCTCTGCGTCAAGGGGCGGGTTTCCCGATCAAGCTGTCGGCAGATGACTTCGAGATAGAAAGGACCGAAGCCACAGTGTCGACAGCCACTGTGCTTCTGTTGGATCTTTCCCTGTCAATGCCGCTCCGAGATAACTTCCTTCCAGCCAAGAAGGTTGCGGTAGCGCTCTCTAGCCTTGTTAGATCTAAATTTCCGCGGGACTTTTTTGCGCTGGTGGGATTTTCAGAGGTGGCCCGAGAAATTCCGATTGCGGAACTACCCTCGGTTACCTGGGATTACGTCTATGGGACAAATATTGCCCATGCCTTGGCCCTCGGACGGAAGATGCTGAAAGGACAAAAAGGGACAAAGCAGATTATTTTGGTGACCGACGGCGAACCGACCTCCCATGTGCTTCCGTCCGGCGAGATTTTTTTCTCCTATCCTCCCGCACCGGAGACTCTAAGGGCGACACTCTCCGAGGTAAATAAATGTACCAGCGGCGGGATTGCAATCAATAGTTTCGTGCTGGACGCCGACGATCAACTCAGAAGGTTTATGGATAAGTTGGTAAGGGCAAATGGTGGGCGGGTGTTCTATACCAGTGGAGCCAAACTCGGTGATTTCGTGCTGGTTGATTTCCTCAAAAATCGTAGGACTTCACTCTAGGCGACGACGGTCTATACCACAAAGGGCGCTTAGCTAACTTAGGCTGTTGGCTTTTTGGGTCTTTCGCCAACTCCGACCCGTCGAAGCTCTAGGAAACAGCGAACTCGTCCTTGAGAGCCTTATCGATAATGGGCGAACCTAGTGGGTTGCCAGATTTTCCGGCTTTCGTCTTTCGCGATGACGGACAACGGGTAATAGGTCAAGGGGGAGGGCTTGGGACCCAGGCGAGCCTTCTGTGGCTTTATATGCGCTGGCCACCAGCTAGTCTGTTACCGTTAGCCGACTGCAAGTTGGCGAAGTACCATTGGAGGGATTAGTGGAAGAGGTCGTACCACAACCGATCCGCGCACGGGCAAAGGTCGTCTACCTAGGACCGGTGGCCCCTCATTGGGAGGTTAAGTACCTTTCGGGAGAGAGGAAGCTGGTCGATGATTTTCGCCAGAGGGTACTGAGCCGTCTCCTTATGCTGCCTCCCCATGATCCACAGTTTCGGAGAAACAAGGAACGCACCGTCCGGGACGCAGAGCGCGAAGGTATCGGATGTGAATGGGAGATGGGTGCGGCCGAATCCTTCGAAGAGGCCTAGTTCTTGCGCTTGCGAAACTTCTTAGAAGTTATGGAGACGTCATCGCTCTGACGGTGCCAGATCTTTTTGTGGCCCTTCTCGAGGTCGGTGTCTATAGATCCAGACGCCTGAAATGCCTCATGCTTTTTCTCTAGGTTATCGAAGTATGGGTGATTCTCGAGTGGGTCTTCGTTTGCCTCGGATTCAGGCAGATCCGTTTCATCTAGGGTTGTTACCTGTGGGAACGAGCCGGTCATTTCTTCGGCGTTGGCCTGCACCTGGGACACGTAACTCGCTTGGGAGACCATTTGACCTGGGTTGTGAATATCGGCGCTCGGAACGTCGACTTCGAAACTAACCGGAAGCTGCACCTTGGGGCCGCCAATCACAGCCAGCTGTGCCGTACGGTCCAGGATATCCCAGAAAGACTCCCTTGGCCGCCGTCTTTCCGGCTCTGGGGCTTTGGGGGAATCAATGGCCTCTAAAATCTCGTTTTGTGCTTCTTCGGCCAACTCGTCCCTCCTTGCCCTAAACCTTAGCCATGGGTCTGAAGAGGAGGCGCGCTTTGAGTCGTTGGTCGTGTCGAAACTATTGACGCTCGGGAAGATGGTTGTTTCAGGGGCCGTGTCTAGCAGGGTAGTTCCCTGCGAAAGGTCGAAAGCGGAGTCTGAGTTGCCGAAATCATCTAGTGTGTCGCCGGCGTCACCAAGGCTGTAGAGAAACGGCGCCTCTGCCTCTGTAGGTAACCAGCTTTCGTTGGAAGCTAGTCCGTACTTCTCGCTGCCATCTAGCCAGCCGCCACTAATCTGCCCCATCGAGTCCTCCTCTGATCCACCAAAGGGTGAAAACGTGACAAATACCACATTTGTCGGTTTGCCCGATTCGCCATGCTCGGGGAGCTGGGCCGAAAGTGGCATGGATGGCGAAGCGGCTCCAGTCGGCGCTTTCCCAGAGTTGGGGACAGAATCGAATTCCCCATCTATCCAGCTCAAGATGCGGCCGGATTTACTAGGACTATTCCGGAGCTCTCCAAGGGATGGGTCGCTCATTTCCGCAACCCAGCCGTAATTCACAGAACTCGAAGACCGATTCACCATAGGTAGATTATCGGCACATTCCAACTCAGCTTGATACTCTGAGTGAGAGTATTTCACTCAGAGTGGTGAAATTAACTTACGCCGAAGGCTCATGTGTCAATGTATTCGATCCTCGCCAGCCAAAGGCCAGGTGCATCGATCTCTGCCGGAGTTGGGAGCATCTCGGGACTGTTCCAGAGTGCGGAGAGTTTTTGGCCGCCATCCCTTTCCAGGACCCCTGAGATGAAGGCGGCGCCCCTTTCTAGTGTCTCTGCGGTAATGGAAATCCCAAGGAGCGAAGCGACGGTAAGGGAGGTGTTGGATGGATCAAGCAGGTTTTGCTTTGTAGCGCCTTCGATCTGGGCAAAATCACCAAAAATTGCTTCAGCCAAGATTCGACTCTGGTAGTCGACCATCCCCTCTATCAAAGCAAGCAGGGCCTGGAAGTCGTTCTGAGAGAGTTTTTGAGCCTCCGAGTGACCCCCTGCGACGAGTGCCGAAGGGTTGGTCAGAAAATTCTGCATTGCTTCGGAGTCGGTCGGGTCAATTTGTGAGAGGTTCTTCATTGCGCTACTTAGTGCCGAGTGGGAATCCGCTATATGCAGCCTTATGAGAAAGTCGAGTCGATCCTTCACCGCAACGGAGTTGATAATCGCTAAGTGGATCAGCTCCCTCACCATAACCCATATATAAAGGTGATCGACTTCAATCTGGTTTGCCTCGGCGAATGACTCGATATTTTCTGGAATGAGTTCGATCCCTCCCTTTGTCTCTCGCGGAATGGGTAGGTCGAGTTGACCGAGAGCGCTTTTCGATAGCTCACCTACGGCCCAGCCGATCTGCGAGGCGACCAGAGCCGGTGCAGCTATTTTCTGCATCATCGCCATCATTCTTTCCATTGGTGAATCAGCCGATTGTTCGGCTGGGTCGGTCCCGAAGGGGTTGAATTCCTCTGAGTTTCCTCCCGGCGGAGTAAGCGCGTTGAGTAACTCGTTTAGGAGTGGCTTCCACCGATTCAATGACTCTTGCAACCAGGTCGTCCTTTGAAAAAGTGATATGCGCCGGTCTGCTTTTGGCAAAGCCGGCATCATTTCAAGGGAATCAAGGTGCATGTCGACTATGTCGAAGAGTGATTCGACCTTTATACGGGTGGTTGGCTCGACGTTTACTTGCAGGATTGAGTTGTCTAGGCCGACTACGGCTAGATTCGCCATGGATACGACCATGTCCCATCTAAAGTCTGAGCCTTCTGGGAACAACGATCCAACCTGTCCCCCGAGCATCGAACGCATGAAGAACTCAAAAGGGTTTGACCCGCTTGGAATATTGCCGCTCATTACTACATGCTAAATCAACTGTGCGATTTAAGTACCGGATACTTATCCGGGTGGCTCTCACAGGTCGATTTGGATCGTGGAGAAATTTGGATCGTGGAGAAATAATGAGAGATTGGTGTAATTGCATTGAGGTCGACGCTTTGCCGAGATTAAGCTCTTCATTGTTATTTCAATTTCGATCCAGCGTCGTTTCGGTCGCGTTTCAATTTCTAGGCGAAAGTGGGAGAGTACTTGAGTTTGAGTTCCATCGATTCGGCTATCTGGGTTGAGATTACCGAGAGTGAACTATCGGTGGAGAAAATTTACTCTTGGACGGTCTTGGCGGACTGCGGGGCCGTTGTTTTGTTTTCGGGCACGGTTAGAGACTTCTCAGAGGGTAGGCCCGGCGTGACTAAGCTTTCCTATGAAGCCTATGAGACCGTGGCAATCGAAAGGATGACCGATCTCGCAAAACGGGCGCTCAGCGATTTTGAAGATGTGGGGAGAGTTGCGGTGGTCCATCGCTTGGGGGAGATGACGCCAGGTGAATCGACCGTCATCATTTCGGTGTCCGCAGCTCACAGGGATCAGGCATATGAGGCTTCGCGTTTTTTGATCGATACTTTGAAGAAATCCGTACCGATCTGGAAAAAGGAGTCCTGGATGGGCGGCTCAGACTGGGGCCTCGGTGCCAATTCGGTAAAAGATACCTAATCTAGTTAAAGGAGGTGTGAAGGTGTCAAATCTGCTATACGTGTTGATTCCGATACTTTTCTTCACCGTGGTGGGGCTCTTGCTCGGCCTGAAAGATAGAAAGCTTCGATCGACGGAATCTTACGTGGACGAGTTTTCTAGGGCGAGGCAAGCTATGGCGGGTTCAAAAAGTGGCGGGGTCGCAGACCCCAAGGAGGGTCGAGGAGCTGGCTAGGTCGATCGCCCTTGACATAGGGTCCAAGCGGACTCGCATCGCCGATTCTGGCGGTGAGCTGCTCGCTGAAGTTGAGACAGTAGCGGCAGTGGACGCCTTCAGCTACAAAGTCGAGGCAGTCGGCGATGAAGCTATTGAATTAGCCGCGCAGAAACCCGGCAGGTACATACTTGCTACACCGATAGAAAATTCAAAGATAAAGAATGTTGGCCTACTCAATTCTTTTTTAGCTAGGTTAGCGAAGTCCTGTGATCTGAAGAGTTTTAATAGGACGAGGGTTGCGGTTGCGGTACCAAATGACGCAAAGGTAATGGACGTCAAGGCGATGCAATCTTGCTTGGATGACCTGGGCGCAAAGGAGATGCTCCTGGTAGATTCGTGCCTAGCGGCTGCCATGGGTGCGGGTTTTGATCCAACTTCCCCGAAGGGGGTCATGATCGCCGATCTAGGAGCATCTAGGGCGGAAGCCTCCATAATCGCCCTTGGAGAGGCCGTGAGTTGGTCGGCCTCTAAGCAGGGAGGCGCCACCTGTAATAGCCAGATATTTCGCTTTATCGAAGAGACCTACGGAATCGTCGTCCCAAGGGACGTCGTCGAGGAGGTCAAGGTTGGACTGCTGAAAAAGGGCAAGAGGGCTTCTCAAGTCAAGGTAAGCATTTGGGGTCGGTCAGTCAAAACGGGGGTTCCAACCAGTGCAATAGTGGCTGGTGGGGATTTATTGAATTTGATTCTTCCTATTTTTGACGAAATGGTCGGAGCATTGGTGAATGCACTTTCAGCTTGTCCACCCGAATTGATATCGGATCTATATAGTTCAGGGATATCCCTGGTAGGTGGTGTAGCGCTCGTGGAGGGAGTACCCGAACTCATCGAGTCCAAGACTGGGCTGCGAGCGAAAAGGTCAGACACTCCTCAGGCTGCGGTTACCCAAGGGCTCTGTACAGTACTTGCTTCGAGGAGGCAAAACCAAATTCCGCAACTCCAGCCGGTGGACATATAAAACCAGTGCAGTCGGTGGCCCGCTAAAGCAGTCAATCCGATCTGAGCAGGTCTTCAGCGAGCTGTCTAACTTGATGATCCCTATCCAAAAGACATTTTTCTATGGCCTCTTCGGCTCGAGGATCTTCGAAAGCTGCAAGTGCCAACACCGCCCTTCTGCGAATGTACGGTTTGTCAGCCAGGGCAGCGATGATGATCTCCAGTGATTCTGGTGATCCAAGGACCCCAAGGGCCGCAATAGCAGATTCTCGACAGGTAGGCGACGGATGTGTCGTTGCGATATCTTCCAGCAGATTTCGATTTCCGTCTTCGGCGATCTCTCCAGCTGCAAAACATGCTGTCTCAACGACATCGGGATTTGGGTCGCGAAGCAGTTTGGTTACGTTGAGGTTAGGACGGCTTATCGCTGCGTAAGCTGCCGCCACCCTGACAGCAGGATCGGGATCAGAGAAGGCCCTTTTGATCGTCGCAGTAACTTTCTCATCATCGCCGACGAGAGCTTTAATGGCGGCGGCTCTAATTTTGCCATAGGGGCTGTTTACGCTGGCCAAGATCGTTGAAGTTTCTTGGCGACGAGCCGCAACGGCGACTTCGAAAAGACCTTCAGAGACTGCATCGGGGTGGAAAGCCACCCGATAAAGGCTAGGTCCTTCAACTGAGATCTCCTGCAGGGGTATTTCTCGACCCAAGCCGAGTGCGGATATGGGACCGCAATAGCCGGTGCTATGCGAAAAGACCCGATCAGAGGCTCGCCAAGCAGGCCATCAATAACTGGGTTGCAACAGTTGACACAGAGATGCGCTATATAAGACCTAACGAATTTGCATGAGTGGGCACTGTCCCAAGGCATACATCCTCCTACGCTCATACGGCATACAAGTGGTATGGTGTCGGTACTATGCCTGTGCCCACACGCAAGGACGGTCAACTCATGTTGATTTGAGACTTTTCATATTGATCGGAGTCTTAGGGTCACAACCACCTGAGTCTAAGTCTGCCGCCATATATGCACGGATGCCTTCTTTGGATAAAAACCCAGACCTGGATCGTCAGGTAGATAGAGGCCTAAACTGGGCCACCGGTCAGGGATACTAGGTAGATCGCTTAGTGACCGGGTTCGGACTATTTTGGTCAAGCATCGTGATCGATTTCAGTTGATTTGAGGTTGGTTAACTTGAGGCTGCGTTGGCGGTTCAATCAAGGCATGCTGTGGTGGCGAGTGGGAATCGAGCCCAAGACAGAACCTTGTAAGCGGTCAATCATATGAGTGGACCCACTACTTGTCACTCAATTGCAACGGTGAGATCTACGGTCAATTTCCAGGGGCGATTCCCTCTAGCTCCA
>JAKCBW010000037.1 GCA_021842145.1 Actinomycetes bacterium | reverse complement strand
CGTATGAGTCCTGTCCCCGTGGTGGGGACAGGGGAGACTCGACGGCTGGGGAGCGAAAAGAAAAGGAGTGCTTAAGAATGTTTAAGTATTCCGGAGCGGGTTGTCACAAGGCATACCTCCACAAGACAGCGCACGGTGACATAGGATGGCCAAGACCTATGCCCACCCGTTCTCGCAGGGAATAGACTCATCCTCGTTGGTGACCTAGCGACAGCGCAAACTCATCGCGGGCGACCGTGATTTTTCCACCTCTTCCTCATCCGACCAGAAGTCAGACCTCGGCCGGCTGGTGACTCGAAGACTGACGTGGCCAACGGGGAACTGATACAAGATCGACAAGGTGGTTAGTGAAGCCGGCTCGTCACTCCGTTGGCGATTGACGCAAATTCTTAGCTCTCCTGAGTGACCCCAATATCAATACGATTCTGGTCAGGCATCGTTATCGGTTCTGTCGATTTGGGGCTGACTACGTTGAATCTCCGCTTGGTGCTCAATTAAGACCGCTCGTGGTGGTCGATCCTGGCGGGATAGACAACCATCTCGTGAGCGAGGGAACGGGTTCGAGGTCGCCGATAAATTCTGGGAACGGTTCAGCTATACGAACCTATGTTCGGTACAATGGGGTCATGGCATCTTCGAGAGTTCAAATTAAGGGCTTTGCTTACATCCGGCCCCGGAGAATCTTCGGACCTGCGAGGTTGACCCCTATCCGCCTGGTAGCTGGGGCCGCATGGCCACTCGGAGAATCCTGATGGACGCTGAACTCGGCTACGCGGAACTACACACTCACTCCAACTACAGCTTTTTAGACGGGGTCTCCGATCCCCAAGAGATGGTAGGCGAAGCCCATCGACTCGGTATTTCCGGAATTGCGATAACAGATCACAACGGTTTTTACGCTCTTCCAAAGTTTGCTAGTGCCGCCAAAGGGTTAGGTATTGCAACCATATTCGGTGCCGAGCTAACCCTTGAGTCCGTGCACAAAAGGACTGTTTCGCCAGATCCGCCGGGGGATCATTTGATCGTTTTGGCAAAGTCTCCGAAGGGATACGCCAATCTTTCGACATCTATCACCCACGGACAACTTGCAGGAAAAGAGAAGGGTCGTTTCTCGCTATCTCTTTTGGAGCTGGCCGAGGACTCGCAGGGAGAATTTGTCGTCCTCACCGGGTGCCGAAAGGGGGCGGTACCGATGGCCCTCGTACAAGAGGGGCCTAGAGCAGCGAAACTCGAACTCAATAAGTTAATCGAACTCTTTGGCAGAGAAAATGTGTACGCCGAATGCTGGGATCATGGTGAACCAATAGATCAGCAGAGAAACATCGAGATGGTTGAGATAGCCATGTCCCTTCGGATAACGCCCGTAGCTACCTCAAATGCACATTACTGCTCCCCAAGGAGTGGGAAATGTGCTCATGTTGTATCGGCAATCAGGTCAAGAAGGTCACTCCAAGAAGCCGACCCGTGGCTCGCCCCCTCCTTTGCGAGACACCTCAGGTCGCCCAAGGAGCAGTATCGGAGGTTCGCTAGGTTCCCTGGGCTGGTAGAAATGACCCTGGAAGTCCAGGCAAAGTGTGCCTTTGATCTAGCACTTCTAGCCCCCAAGTTACCCACCTCCTTGGCCCCTGAGGGTTACAGCGACGACGAGTGGCTCAGGCATCTCAGCTACGTCCTCGGGGAGTCTCGATACGGAACGACGGAGAACGAGAGGGTCAAAGGCGCCTATCAGCAGATTGACTATGAACTCAGGATCATATCAGAGCTGGGATTTTCGGGATACTTCCTTGTCGTCTGGGATATCGTCGAGTTCTGTCGACATGAGGGGATCTACTGTCAGGGTCGAGGTTCTGCTGCAAACTCAGCGGTGTGCTATGCGATAGGAATTACCAATGTCGACCCAGTGTCGCTAAGACTACTATTCGAGAGGTTTCTTTCCCCAGAGAGGGACGGTCCACCAGATATCGATATCGATATCGAAAGTGACCGGAGAGAGGAAGTGCTGCAGTATGTGTTCGCCAAGTACGGACGAGATATGGCGGCTCAGGTCGCAAGCGTCATCACCTACAGATCAAAGTCGGCGATCAGAGAGGTAGGGAAGGTTTTTGGGTATCCCAACGAGGTGATCGACTCCTGGTCTAAGCGAATCGAAAGATGGGGTTCGGTAGAAGCGGCTACGGAGGTAAAGGACCGACTCGGCAACCCGTACCTCACCCTGCCGGATGATGTCAAACAGATGGCCATGGAAATCGAACATAACCCACGCCACCTCGGTCTTCACGTCGGAGGAATGGTCATTTGTGATAGACCAATCCATGAGGTATGCCCGATCGAATGGGCCAGGGCGGACAACAGGAGCGTGCTGCAATGGGATAAGGATGATTGTGCAACGGTGGGTCTAGTAAAGTTTGATCTCCTTGGCCTCGGAATGTTATCGGCCCTTCACGAGATGGTCGACCTCGTAATGGAGGTCCACGGTACAAAAGTAGATCTTGCCCTCATCCCTCAGGAAGACGATGTTTACGAAATGTTATGCAGGGCGGATTCCGTCGGCGTCTTCCAGGTCGAAAGTAGGGCCCAAATGGCCACCCTTCCAAGACTAAAGCCAAGGCACTTCTACGACCTAGTAGTCGAAGTCGCCCTGATTAGACCGGGTCCAATCCAAGGTGGTTCAGTCCATCCTTACATACGGAGACGAAATGGTGAAGAGGAGGTCAGCTATCTCCATCCTCTTCTCGAAAATTCCCTATCGAAAACCCTAGGAGTGCCGTTATTCCAAGAGCAGCTCATGCAGATGGCTATGGATGTAGCCGGATTTACTCCAGCTGAAGCGGATCGCCTCCGCCAAGCGATGGGATCAAAGCGTTCAGCTGAAAAGATGACCCTTTTAAAGGGAAGGTTCTTTGCTGGGATGGCAAAAAACGGGATACACTCGGCGGCAGCAGAGGGAATCTTTGAGAAACTCTCCGCCTTCGCCAACTTCGGCTTCCCAGAAAGCCACGCGGCGTCCTTCGCCTATTTGGTTTACGCTAGCGCTTGGTTTAAGCTCCATTACCCAGCGGCTTTCTTGGCGGCGTTGTTGAGATCCCAACCAATGGGATTTTGGTCTCCTCAAACCCTTTCCCAGGATGCTAAAAGGCATGGAGTAACGGTCCTCGGGCCGGTAGTAGGAAAGAGCGGATACTGGGCAACCCTTGAAAATAAAGACTGTACTAAGCCGATAAAGGCCATGGAATCACCCAATATACACCCGCCTATCCCCAGGGAGGAACTCTGGCCTTGTGTGAGGGTAGGACTGGACTCAATATCAGGAATAGGGAGGACGGCGGCGAAGAGAATCGTTGAAAATGGGCCTTATGTGTCCATGATAGACCTCGCCACAAAGGCGTCTCTAAACAGGAGCCAGATGGAATCTCTCGCCCAGGCTGGTGCGCTCACGGAAATCGAAGAGTCGTCCCTCCGTAAGAAGTTATCGAGGAGGGAGGCCCTTTGGATGGCGGCACCATCAGTTGGGGTGAAAAATAACGTGCTCCCCGGCATGAAAGATCCACCGATTCCGCCCAAGTTGACCGAGTTGACAGCCATACAGGTGATGTCTCTCGATGCTTCCCTCGTTGGCATCACAACGAGCGGACATCCTATGGAGCTTTTACGTGATGAACTTGAAAAACAGGGTGCGACACGGGCTTGCGACTTAGCGAAACTCCAAAACGGATGCAAGGTCTTGGTCGCCGGAGTGGTAACACACAGACAAAGGCCAGCGACGGCAAATGGGGTAACCTTCATTAATCTGGAAGACGAGACCGGGTTGGTCAACGTCATCTGCTCGAAGGGGGTCTGGGTACGTTTCAGGGAAGTGGCCAAATCAAATCCAGCCTTATCAATTGCTGGGGGCTTAGAGGTCAATGGTGCCGTGATCAATATAGTTGCGACAAAAATTACCGCCTTGAAACTGCAATTGGCTTCGCACCCGAGAGATTTTCACTAAAGCAAGCTAAACCGTCGAGGCAACAGAGTAATTGAACGGCGATCCACGGTTGTTCCCGATACAAATGCCCACGTATACTCATAGGCTAGTTAACGATCGAGCGTGAAACGAAAATGGATTCTACCCTTCCCCCTCAGCCCAACCAAAGGAATCTTTTGGAAATTCTCGATAACTGAAAAGGATCCCAATAATGCTTGGCGGCCTACAAAGGGGCGTGATTCAATAAAAGTAAATTTGAAGATCTCGGGCATTTCCAGGATCGCTACCATCTTCATCGCAGCTGTCCTGTTGCTGGCGGCATGCGGGACGGAATCAAGCAGCAAGCCAACTAGCAACTCCCCTATCGATACCCTACTAAATAGCCCATCGGCACCCGGGATAACCGATTCCAGCATCCTTTTAGGCAGCCAGCAGCCAATGCCAGGGCCAGCGGCGCCCGGCAATAGCGAGATTGCCCCGGCAATAGAGGCATTTTTCAAATACGCCAACGCACGAGGCGGTGTGAATGGGCGCAAGGTATCACTTTATTACCAAGAAGATCAATATAACCCGGCGACAACAGTCAAGGTTGTGAAGCAGCTTGTCCAAAAGTACAACGTGTTCGCCCTCGTCGCTGGGTTCGAGACAACTTCCAACCAAAGCGTAGAGTCGTTCTTGACCCAAAGGCAGATCCCCGATCTATTCGTAGGATCTGGCTGTGATTGTTGGAACTCGCCTAGTTCATCACCCCTGACCTTCGGATTTGGTCCGAGCTACGCAACTCAAGGACTCATCATAGGAAAAATCATCGATAAAAAGTTCCCAAAGGCCAAGGTTGGCGTAATCTATCAAGACGATTCATTTGGCACTGCTGGCCTGCTCGGGTTGCGACAAGGCTTGGGATCGAACAGAATCGTTGCAACCCAGTCCTACGACTCCTCGTCACTGGCAAGCGGCCTCGGCGAACAAATCCAGGCCCTGAAAAACGCCGGAGTCAATCTAATAGTCAGCTTTTCAATTCCCGAAGCCACTGCCCTCGAACTGATTGCTCAGAACAGCCTTGGAGTGAAGATTACAACCTTCACCTCGGCAAACTCCGCTGATCCTCTAACTGTTGGCAATCTCATCAACACGCTTTCTTTGGGAAAGATATCGGGATCCGCCGCCGTTCAAGGCATATATTCGCTCACCTTCCTCCCAACACTGGCGAGTCAAAACGATCCCTGGATACGGCTATTCACAAAAATTCACGCCGAGTATGATTCATCTCTGCCCCTCGACAACTACACCATCTATGGGATGAGTATCGGATATGTGACCTTAGAAGCCCTATTGCATTCGGGTAGAAATCCAACAAGGCTAGAGATAGTCAATTGGCTGAACAAGCCAGGATCAACTTTGATGGGACCGGGCTTAGTTCCCCTGAGTTACGCTCCGAACAACCACCAAGGTTATTCGGGGGCTCAGCTAACCTTAATCCAAAATGGCACGTCGACCCCACTCGGGCCAATTTATAAAATAAACGTAAACGGCAAAATGAACGTCACTCATTCATACGAGCTGCCGCCGCCAAAATCTCTGCTCAGCTAGGGCTTCAACTGAGCGGGTCCAGAAAAAATCCAAGCTGGCCTTCGGAATGAGGCCTATCCAGTCCAAAGGTTTAATCTATTAACCGCAATAAGTTAGTCATGTAGGCTTTGCCAATAGGAGTAGTTTTGAACTCGGTACGAACCCTTATGACCGTACATGCACACCCAGACGATGAGTCTTCAAAAACAGCAGGCACGGTAGCGAAGTACTCCGATGAGGGAGTCCGTACCGTATTAGTCTGTGCCACAGGAGGGGAAGAAGGGCAGATTCTGAACCAACGGTTCAGTGGGTCAAATAGCCCGGGGGACATCGCCGAGGTGCGTCGAAACGAACTGCTGAAGGCGACGGAAATCCTGGGTTATTCAGAGGTCTACATGCTCGGATACCGAGACTCCGGGATGGCTGGCTCGGAATCTAACTCTAACCCTGAAGCCTTTTGCAACATAGACCTAGACACCGCCACATCGGCATTGGTCGGAATTATTCGCAAGGAGCGACCCCAAGTTCTAATCACATATGGAGAAGATCAATCTCGCTATCCGCACCCAGACCACCTGAAGGTTCATGACATCTCGATCCTGGCCTTCCGGCTAGCGGGAGATCATCAATACCACCCCAACTTGGGGCGAGCACATCAAGTAGATAAGCTGTACTACACGATTTGGTCCAAAGCTCGAATTATCGCCCTGCACGAGCGCTTTTTGCAACTTGGGTTAGACTCCCCCTTCGACGATGAAGCGCTTTCCCATCCGGGACAGGACGACCAGATAACGACCTCGATAAACGTGTATGACTATTTCGACAGAAAGATTGAGGCACTACGCTCTCACGCTAGCCAGATAGATCCGGACTCAAAATTCTTCTTTGGCCTGTCTTCTAAGGATCAGGCCGCCGCCTACCCGCTCGAAGATTACCGCCTGGCGCAATCTAAAGTGGGGACTAACTTCAATGTCTTAGAAACCGACCTCTTTGCAGGTATCTAGGCTGGCGATAAAGGTACAATGTACTTCTTGCGGGCTCCTGGAAGATATTCTTAAATGCTGCGTATGCGCACTTGGTAATGGAGAGTGGTTTGAATGGGTAAATGGCTTTCACAACAATGGATCGATGATACCCTTCGGCTAGGCAAGAAGATGCCCGAAAAGCCCGGTTTAGGAGCCAAGATCAACTATCTTATTACCGACTGCCCAGAAGGGGATGTCGAATACAACTGGATAGTAGAAAATGGACAGCTTGTTGCCGCCGGCTTAGGCGCTCTGGAAGACTCAGACCTCAACATGACAATGACGTGTGAAGATGCAAAGGCGATACAGTCGGGTCAGCTTGACGCTAATACCGCCTTCATGCAAGGAAAACTGAAGGTTACCGGGAGCGATATGTCCAAGCTCCTGCAACTACTTCCTATTACTTCCTCAGCCGAATATAAAGAACTAGAAACGAATCTTGCCGCACTGACTGAGTTCTAGTTAAAGACTTTCGGCAAGGACTCTTTTCCGATAAGGAGCAGATGCTGGCACTGGCCATTCGGGCTATCTGAAGAGTCTTCCCCTTTCCGCATCCCCACCTTTATTAGATGCGCCAACATGAGCGGCCAAGGCGCATTTTGCGCTCCATCGTTTTTTCGAATCGATCCGGTGATCGTTCTCGAACCGGACTACGCTCCGTATCGTTTGGTCGACAACTAGCTACTGGCCTGCGAAGCCTGTTTCAGGTCCCGGTATCCTATGACCTTGATACCCATTTTCCCGAAAAGGTCCATGATCGCTTTTGAATTAGACGCCATCTGCTGAAATGACACATAACGGGGCCAATCCTGCATCAATGCTCTTAGCTCTGCACTATCTTCGCCTAGACGAAGGGTTACTTCGGTAATTCCAGGCTTGATCGACAGGGCAACCTCTTCGAATACCTCGGTTGGGTTTTGAAACTTTAGCCATTCCTTGTGCCAAAGGTCGACGTGTTGATCGGTCGTAAGCACGCCTTCATCGGAAGCGAGGCTAAAGGCGGGAAACCCGAGGCGCGGGTCATCCTGGCTCCTATCGAGTCTCAATGGAAGGCGAAACTCGAGAGCGAGCTCGAGCAGTATGTCGAAAAACTCAGGCTTTGCCACCATAGCGTCCTTTGCAGATGCCAAGTGGCTCACATCAAAGCCCCAATATATTGCCCTTTCGATCTGTGCTCGAGCCTCCCGACGGGTTTCTTCGGGATCAGCGTGATCCCAGAAGTCCTCAACTTCGGCCGGAAAACCACCCGAGCCATCGAACAGGCTAGGTGCATAGGTAAGGGGGGCGAAATGGAAGATCGGATGATCCGAGTTCGTGACCAGCTGTACCCCAACGTCTTCACCGTGATAGGAGGATATAGCTCCTCGCGCCCAGGGTGCCGGAACCATAATTCGAGTTGAGGTAAGTAGGCCGCGCCTCAATGCATCATAGGTTCCCACGTTGATTGAGTTTGAAAAACCTAATTCCTCGGATGCCAAGATCACTACCTTGGAGTCTTCCGTCAGGCCGAGACGATGCAGTATTTCCGATTTTGTCAATGCAGCCTCCGGTACCGAGCTTAAAACGGGGAAAACTTTCCTAACTGCAAAGCATCCTAACTAGCCGTCGGTCCTGGAGTTCAGTGGAATTCATTTATTCTCGGATAATTTCCAGATGCCTACATATTGAAATTTCCCGCGGATACATTTGGGGGAGGTCCCGAAATGGATCATCAACTGGACACTCCTCCTCGATTACCTTCAAAAAGGCAGTGAGGCATGCCACAGGCTACACATGACGAATTGGACCTGACCCTATCAGCGATTCGCAGTCAGCATTGTAGTTGGCATCAGCCGAATTCCGAAAATCCGCCTCGCACCCAGACCATGCGAGCTTCCGATGCAGAATCCGCTCCCAATGCGAGAATGCGTCATTGAAGCTTCGACGCAGCGAAGAACCGGAACCGACACTCGACATCTATTGCAGCAGTAGTCTTTCATATGCCATGTATCGCTGTTTAAACGGTTCATGCAGTGTGGTTCATGCAGTGCCAGCCATCAAAACGCTAGCTCCAAATGCGCATCTGCCATCAATTCCAAGACAGGCACCATTTGGTTTTTTTGGAGGTGAAAATGTCTGAGGTCGAAATCCTAGGGCGTTCGGGAACGCTACCGGCGTATTTCTCGTTGCCAAGGGAAAGCGAGGGGCCATGACCTGGAGTGGTTGTCGTTCACGACGTTTTTGGCATGTCGAAGGATTTAAGGGGCCAGTGTGACTGGCTAGCACGAGAGGGGTTTGTCGCGGTTGCCCCTGACCTCTTCTCCCGAAGGTCCAAGGCCGTCTGCGTAGTCTCGGCATTTAGGCAGCTCAGCACGGGCAAAGGCGAACTTTTCGACGACCTTGATGCTACCAGAGCCTGGCTCGAGCGAGACGAACGATGCACGGGCAGGATTGGCGTGATCGGGTTTTGCATGGGAGGGAGCTTTGCTCTGCTGCTGGCCCCAAGCGGCGGCTATGGTGCATCCTCGGTGAACTACGGCCGGCTTCCATCCGATGCAGCGTCCTACCTGAAGGGTTCCTGTCCGGTAGTGGGAAGCTACGGGGGACGAGACCGTTCGTTGCGAGGGGCGGCAGACCGCCTAAGAGCCGCGCTGGAGGTCAACGGAGTAGCACATGATGTCAAGGAATATCCATCGGCGGGCCACGGTTTTCTAAACGACCATCCCAGCCGCTTTCTAAAGGTGGTAGGACCTTTCATGGGTATGGGCTACCATCATGCTTCAGCCCAAGACGCAATGGCACGAATAGTCAAATTCTTCAACTCCCATCTGCTGGAGCCGCAGGATCTGTCTCCTTAACCTGGACTCTTCGGTTAGCCCGGTGTCGGCCACCCCGTCCCAATCCCAGCGCAGTAATGTTGAAAACACAGCAGGCATCTATCATTTGAAACTCATCAAGGCAAAGAACTTTTGGCCGAGGTTTCCGAAAAGCAGCCAATTGCCAGCTAAACGGGTGGAGTCATTTAGATGGGCACTGCAATTGGGTCGCAATCTACTCCATCCGTGGAGTCGGTCTTTCATTCTCTTGAGAGGCCTAAGTCAACTGAACCAGGTGACCCATGTTTGATCACATACATCTTCTCGTTGGCCCGGGTTCCAGCTACGGCATCCATCGACTCAATAAACGGATCAAGGGTCGGTCGTCTCGGTAGCTTGCATGATGAGTTTCCAGGTCTTGCTCACAGAATCGCTAGCACTGTGGACAAGGTCAACTTCCTCGCTACCTTCGCCGACGCCCCACTAGAAATTATCAAGCAGCACATGGCTAATCACAGCTATGCTCAAGCGTGTTCCCGCCGTGGCTCTACATCTCTACGGTTAAAGCCAGCGGCATTTTACCCCTCAGCCCATTTCGGTAGGTCGATCAGAAAGATATCCTTACGCGCTCCGGACGCGATCATAAGATACTCTCTGCATGGCTTCACGTGCCCTCTTTATCCCTGCTAGGCCAATGTTTCTGGTTCGATCATCTATTGTGGATCTGCGTAGCGCTTCGTAACCAGTCAGATCCTCTTCAATTAGCTTCAACTGTTGGTTTGTCATAGCACACATTATGATCCACCTCTGTGACATCCGCTGAAACAATCTCTGGTGCTTCAACCTTGTGGAGCTTTGGCGGCCCAAGTTGGTGACCTTGGTGCTTGGCTCCAAAGAAATTCTTGTCTATTCGTTCGGCTTGCATTGGCAAGGTGGTGGGAAAATGCCGTCGATCGGTTCGTTTTTGCGTTGAGGTTCTGCTTGGGGTTGCAACAATTCCCTTTCTAGTCATAACTTGCTTCGAGATACCATAAACCGTTATGGGTAAGCAGAATGTGCGCAGTTCCGTCATCCAAGAGGACGAGTAAGCGTGCAAAGCGTTGCTCGCTGTCGCCATTCCACCACCTTTGATGGACTAGCCACGGTCCGAGAAAATCTTCCACTCTTCGTGTTCCCCAAGAAAACTCAACCCTAGAAGGAGGCAGGAGCACGCCGCCCCTACTATTGACCCTCACGACTTCACCGGTCAATGAAGTCACTTTCACAAATTGACTGTCTCTAAAAACTCGAGCCGGCGGCGGATCTGGAATAGAACCAGGCCACGGTGGGTCATCGGCCCGTTGATCCACGGATACACGGTAAAAACTCGACTTACCCAAATGCCCTCTAGGACGAGAGGATGACTCCTGCCAATACTCTTGCCAACGGGAAAATCCGACGGTGTCGATCGGTAATCTTGCCCCTTTGACGTAGGGAACACACACCGAGTTCACTCCGAGAATTGTCTCTGCCCTATTAGCGGCCCTAACTGTCAATTCAGGAGGAGCTTTGAGCGATCCAAAAAGATCCATCTGGATGCCGATTTTGCCGACGACATCGAGAAACTCTACTTGCCAGCCATTTATGCCCTCCCAAGCTGAAGACCCCTCAACGTGCTCTTCCATTCCCTGCAGCTGCCAAATAATTCTCTCAGCAATTGACCTTTCGTCAAATCCAGAGAATAGGCTCCAGCTCCTTCGCGAATTCGACCTCGTGGCCGAGATTGAGATTTCCACCGATGTCGCCATTAGTCCAACATCACGAAGTTTCGCCACTTCATCTGCCAGTTTTGGTATCTGTGAGAAAACAACCTGCTCATACCCGACCAAGGGAGAATCGGCGACAAAACTAACCTTACCTCCCCCTGGAGGAGGAGAAAATCTTGGCGGATATGTACGTTGTCCATGCGCCATCTCAAAGAGTTCAAGCCCTCTGGCCCCAAACCTTGCCGAGACGTCGGCTAGGTCCATATGGACAAAATCTCCTACAGTAGAGATGCCGAGTCGAATCAGCATGTCGATAACATCGTCGTTACCGAGAACCGTTACAGGTAGAGATTCCAGAAATTTTTGGCTTGCATCCCGTTGGATAATCAGGTTATGAAAACTGGCAGCCTTAGCAGCTATCAGTCCATCAGCGATACCGATAAAGATGTCCCCATCCGCTATTCGACGTCCCTCAGATATCTCAAGTTGGGACAGAGTCTCCCTAATCGAGTGAATAAGTGCACCCGGCTCTTTGAAATACCTCATTACCGCTCTATAGGGAAGGTAGGAAGAGGTCACATCTATATAGCGGAAATAGGGGGAGACATCGTCCAGTGCTTCAGCCACTGTCGATGCAATCTTCGCCTCCTTCTTAGGATCTCGCGGGTAAAACTCGAGATGACCAAGTTGAGACATCGCCCGAGACTTGCTCATACCCAGGGTTACGCCCCCGGCCAACGCCCCATTAGAGAGTCCGACCACTTTGTTCTCAGACAAAATGGCACATACGTCCCGCTCCCCCCACTCGTAGCACATTGCGAGTAAGTTAGCTATCTCTAGATAGACAAATCTTTCCACCGCAAAGCCATGCCGCTATGATGCTCGGCGGCCGGGACGGTGTTCCATGCGTCCTACAGCTTGCACGGTGATCTCTCCCTCGGTCAATATTCCACTAGATACGGAATCCGACAACCTCCAAGATGACCTGGCGACAAAGAGACGAAGGTCCGCCTTGATCCTGTAAGAGATCCCCTGCAAAGAAGAGCTGTTTTCAACAACCACCAGAGTTGCGCCCTTCTGCCTAGCCTTAGCACTAAACCTAGGTGAGTTCAAGGAGGCTATTCTCCCCGAAATTACTACGACCCCAAAACCGTCCAAGAGGGCAAATGCCGCCTGAGCAAGTTCTCTTTCGGAAAACTTTAACTTGGGGTCGATAGTGACCACCCGCGAAAGATCAGCGCCCAAATGGGCTGCTAGAGAAAAGTTGTAATCGCCGAGACCTACCACAGCCGAATAGATTCCCTCAAGAGATGGTTCGACCAAAAGCAGCGATAATAAGGTATACCCCCCAGATGCAGGCAGAGCATGAACGACAACCGTCGATCCGCGCCTTATGGAGATCCCCTTCAAGGCGTCTTGGAGTCTTTCGCAGGTCGGCAGTATTTTAGACTCGCTGAAATTCTCAAGCCCTTTTTGAACAGAGGCCGCTAGTTCAGGATGAGTTTGCATGAAAAGTGGGCGTAGGACGATAAACCCGGGCTATAGCCGTAAGGTGATTTGGGTACTCAACTTTTGAGTGCGAAAACCGCACAGTAACCGCTCGATGTCAAAGGATCAGGCCTCCCTCGTAGTTAGTTAAACGGTAATGTTAGTTGCCACGAACATATGTTCGTTCATAACGAGAGAACATTATAGGCAAGGTCTTCCCCTTGGAGTATCAGCAACATTAGATACCCGATGCTTTTGGAAGCAGAGACCAAACTAAGGTACTCAGATGGGCTTTGGCTAAATTCTCCAGCTCTTTCTATGGTGCGGGGTAAGTCCAAACCTGGCAATTGCCAGTCGGTGGGCCTCCGTCAAATACCCTTTATTATTCGCCCAGTCGTACTCTGGGTATACCGAAGCAAGTTCAAGCATGTCGTTATCTCGAAGAACCTTCGACATAACACTCGCCGAGGCTATAGATACGCATTTAGAATCCCCAGAAATGACAAGTCGTACAGGAACTTGGCCAAGCTCTGAAATCGGAATATCGGGGCAGGGGTCGCCTTCAGCCAATTTCAAGTAATTAAAATTCCCATCGAGCAGTACTACATCGACCGGAACTTTCAAAGAGATCAACGCCCTATGACCCGCCAAAGAAAGTGCAACACTCAATCCGAATTGATCTATCTCTGTAGAGGATGCGTATCCGAAGGCGTAATCATCCAGGATCGATGAAAGCTCTTCTGATAAACGAGTTCTCTTTTTTGGGCTAAGCCTCTTGGAGTCATCGAGGTCACAAGGAATTCTTGCCAGCGAACTCAGCGAGAGGCAAGCAGCACCGACTACGACGGGTCCAGCTCCTGCTCCACGACCAACCTCATCCATTCCCGCAATAAGGCTTGCACCCAGGTTGAAAAGCTCCATCTCTAATTCACAAGTCGGCGACATAGCTGCTCCTAAAACCTAAACATAATTGCTCAGGGTGTTAGGCTTATCCGCACATGGTTGATAAGAGATTTTGGTCTCTTGCAACTCATGCCCCTTGACGCTCAGTTGCGCCGGAGAACGTGCTAGCAAGATACACCGAACTTCCCTGTAGGGGGTATAGAGAGTGATCTCAT
>JAKCBW010000036.1 GCA_021842145.1 Actinomycetes bacterium | reverse complement strand
CCTCACGCCCAGAACTGGGTCAGAATCGAGCGTGGAACGAGAGAACTGTAAAGTTAACTCCGAACTACGGTTTCCTTCGACCGATGAAGCTCGAAGCAGGGTCGATCGGTGGATTCAAGTTTAACCTGCCACTAGATGAGCTTAATTATGTCCCCAATTACCAAATAGGTGACCAGTCCGATTACGAATATGTAAATCGCACTCATCTGCCAGCGATACCTGTGCTGAGCGACCCAGAAGCGCCTAATGCCCTTTACGTCGAAGTAAATCGCAACGATTCCGATGGGAAGGCCGATGACTGGCCCGAGGCCGACGGTCGCACCAAGGCCTAGCGCCGGAAGAATGAACGGGATAATCACGTAGCTAAGTGTGCAGCGCAATGCGGAGATAAGCATTGCGAGACTGAAGAGCCTTTCGGCGGCCTCTTTCCTTGGAGCCCTAGTGTCAACTTCGGGGATGCGCAATAGCTTACGCATGAAGTTGTCCAGAGAACCCTTGGTCTCGGTTTGGTACATACAAGCTTCGGTATTGACCTCGGTCATCTTTCCCATCATAGTAACGAGGCAGTCTTATAGCTAATTCCTGCACAATTGGAGGTGGTCAAATTCTCAGGATGTCACCTCGAATGAGAATCCCTGGGTTTCCCCAGGATTTGATAGCCCCAGGATTTAATTGCCCGGGCCCATAATTGGGTCGAGACCCGAAGATCTTGAATTTCAATTCCAAATAGCCACCAGAGCGACACCGAGTACCAGGAGAAGGGAACCAACAAAGCGCTTGGTGCGATCCTGCTCTTTTAAAATTTGACCGCCTAATACAACTCCGAATAGCACGCTTAGCTCCCGGGTCGGAGCCACGGCGGTCACTGGGGCGTATCTATAGGCGGTGAGTACGAGGATATATGCGAGCGGGGAGAGGATTCCGACAACGAGGATAGCCCTAGCGTTGTCTCTAGTGGCCTGGAGTAGCTTGGATCTTTTTTTGATCGCAAATCCGCTCAACAATACGACCCTGCCCAGGGAGCCGAACCAGTCCTGAACGATTGGCGAGATGCCGAGTTTAGCGATGGCGTAGGAATCCCAAATGGTGTAGATCGAGATGATTACACCGACCAGCAGTCCGGCTTTTAGTCCCTCAGAAAGATCGAGTTTGCCGCTACCGAGTCGCGGTATGCCAATGGTGAAGACCCCTACACCCACCAGGACGATCCCCAATACCGCTGGTAGGGCGGGCTTGGCCTGGAACAGGACGACGGCTATTCCGCTCGCAATCACGGGACCGCTTCCCCTAGCGATTGGGTAGACGACGGACATGTCAGAAGCTTTATATCCCCTTTGCAGTGCTAGGAAGTAGAGGGTATGGAGGCACCCCGTTCCGGCCAGAAAGACGATGTCGCGACCGGTTATTGTCGGGTTGTCGGCAACCAGGATGTAGATGAGCAGGGGTGAAAAGGCCACCAGCGACACAACGGCGTTACTCCAGACGAAGATCGTCGAGTCGACTTCTGCGGCCCTCTTGGACGAGAGGTTCCAGGTCGCGTGGAGAAGTGAAGCGCTAAGCACGAGGGCTAAGGCAAGGGGATCCAGGTCGCCTCCAGTGGTGCAGAAACCTCAGTCAATACTCCACGGTATACGAATCGCAGGTAATTTTTCGTTTGAAGTCGCTTCAATGAGACGAATTCATACTTGCAGTCGACTTCTACGCCTACATGACCCAGCTACACCCGGCCGACCCTTTTAGGGCGGTATGAAATGGGGCAGGCATCAAGTAATGCAATCAAGTAATGCAAACAAATAGTTAATGCTTCGCCAGGGAACCCCAAGGGCCATTGTCCCGGGGACGGAGAAGCAATGCAGTTCCTTTTAAGAAGTCCTCCAAGTTGGCGATCTGAACGGCTTTTGGCTGAGTATTGGCTCATGCGGAGTCCTTTCCCGGCGCCGCCTGGGGTCTTGGAAGGAAAAGTCGCCCTGATCGATTCTTACTCCTCGAACTCCAACCGACCATGAAGTGGTCCTTTAGCGATTAGAAAATATCCTCAAAGGAAGTATCTCGCTACGAGGATAGATCCGGTGCACGTTGACAACCTCAGTGGTGCCCGTTATTGTCAATGAAGAACGACGTCTGTAAGGTTCCGGGTGTAAGGAGACAAAGTGTTACGTACCGAGTTGATCCGGTCGGTATCGGAACTGCTTGTCGAGAGGGCAACACAGTTCCCTCAGAAGGCGGCTTACATTGACCAGGCCCGCTCCGTTACCTACGAGGAACTCCAGACGCACACCGCAAACATAGCTACTCAACTTCGGCAGCTGGGCATTACCAGCGGGGATCGCGTGGTCATTCATCTCGACGACAGCGTTGAGACCGTTGAGTCCTATTTTGGAATCGTCAGGGCGGGAGCCATCGGGGTCTGCATTGATCCAAAAGCGGCACCGGGCGAACTCGAATATATGGTCTTGGACTGCGGAGCGAGGATGATCATCGTCGACTCCGCCCACTTCGAAAGGGCGATTAGCCTGCGAGGTAAAGTAGAGGGCCTGAAGGTGATCTGTACTGCTCCCGGTGGGCCAGATGGAGAAGTAATCCGCTTTGACCAGCTTGTTTACTCCCCCGCCGAAGGCCAGATGTCAGCCATCGACACTATGGGCCTTGACGATGTCAGCTGGATAGTCTACACCTCGGGCACCACTGGGCGTCGCAAGGGGGTAATGCTCACCCAGCGGGGATGCTTGTGGGATGCGGTGGCTAGTTGGGAGTCGATCGCCAAGCTCGGACCGGATGACTTTGTGCTCAGTCCGCTCCCACTGTTCCATTCCTATGCCCTTGTTCTTTCTGTGCTAGGAATACTCCTTGTGGGTGCTACCGAGCAGATAGTGCGTTTTTCGCCCGAGCAGATCATAAATACTTTACGGACTCAGCCGGTTACCTTCTTTCCCGGGGTACCAACGATGTTCCAGTATCTCCTCAATGCTCTCGGCGGCAGTAATCTCGATGCCAAGGCTTTGAGGCTGTGTGTTTCGGCCGGAGCTATTATGCCGGGTGCGCTAAATGAGGCCTTCGAAAGGGCTTCTGGGGTGCTCCTTCTCGATGGGTACGGTATCACCGAGACATCGACAATGGTCATCATGAACTGGCCCGCTGGAAAGAGAAAGCCGGGGTCGTGCGGTTATCCACTCCTTGGGTCGAGCGTTCGAATTGTCGATCCGATAACGCAAAGAGACGTCGCTGCCGGTGAGGTGGGCGAGGTGTGGGTGAGTGGACCCCACGTTATGGTCGGTTATTACAATAAGCCCGAAGCTACCAAGGAAGTCCTGACCGACGGTTGGTATCACACAGGGGACCTAGCAATTAGAGATGATGATGGCATGGTCACAATATGCGGTAGGACAAAGGAACTTATTATCCGAGGTGGAGAGAACATCTATCCGGCGGAGGTCGAAGCGGTACTGCTCATCGCACCGGGGGTGAAGGATGCGGCGGTGATAGGGGCACCCCATCAGAGTCTGGGTGAGGAGCCGGTGGCCTTCGTCGTGCCAAATGATGACGGTCTCGATATCGACGGGCTGCTCGAGCTTTGTCGTGCCAATCTTTCGCCAACCAAGGTCCCGGTGGCTATCTACTTTGTACCTGAGATACCTCGGACCGGATCCGGGAAGGCAATGCGTTATCTTCTGAAAGAAGAACTTGGAAATATTGGAGCCAAGGCAACCACGTGAATGGGGAGACTTAGAGAATGAGCGATGTCATACGAGAACCTTTACTCTACATAGGAGGTGAGTGGGTTAGGGCGAATGGTTCAGAGCTAGAGGTTGAGGACCCCGCCGAAGAGCGGGTTGTAGGGGTCGTGACCCAGGCCTCGGCTTCTGACGTTACCGCGGCTATCTCCGCAGCGAAAGGGGCCTTTCCTAAGTGGTCAGCCATTTCGGTTGCCGACCGAGTAGCGTTCTTGAGGAGGTTGCAGCTACTACTTACCGAGCGGGCAGACCTACTAGCAGAAATTGTCAACAAGGAGCAGGGTTCACCGCTAGCGCTAGCTCGAAAACTCCACGTAGATGTACCTTTATCGGTTCTCGACGCAACAATCGATGCCCTCGGTTCCTACCAGTTCAAATCTCAAATAGGAAATTCACTGATCTTCAGAGAGCCGATTGGGGTGGTAGCTGCGATCACCCCTTGGAATCTTCCACTCCACCAGATAGTGACTAAGGTGATTCCGGCGTTAGCCGCTGGCGCCACGGTTGTACTCAAGCCTGCGAGCCTGACGCCACTAGTTGCTTACGAACTCGCAAGGGCGATCGATGAGGCGGGGCTCCTGCCCGGGGCATTTAACTTAGTGCCAGGGAGTGGGTCGATCGTCGGGGAGATTATGACCCACAGCCCTGATGTTGATTTGGTCTCCTTTACCGGCTCTACGGCGGTAGGTCGACAGGTATCGATGGCTGCGGCGCCAAGTGTCAAAAAGGTGACACTGGAGCTAGGTGGCAAGTCGGCGAGTGTCGTGCTGGCCGACGTTAGTGACCAACTCCTAGAGAAGGCGGTAAAAATAACCGTCGCCAACTGCTACTTAAACGCTGGGCAGACTTGTACCGCTCTGTCGAGACTGATCGTGCCCTCTTCGAGGCTCGACCAGGTCGAAGAGATCGCGGCGGCCGCTGTGGCGAAGTATCTACCAGGCGACAGGCTGGGTCCACTGATCTCGGCCGAGCAACGAAAGGATGTTCTGAGCTTTCTTGAGCCCGATTCAACCGGCGGAGCCAAGGCACTACACAACGATCAACTTCCCCTTCCAGAGCGGGGTTACTACGTTCCCCCGGCGGTGTTTAGCCGGGTACCGCCGGACTCGCGAATTGCAAAGGAAGAGATCTTTGGTCCCGTGCTCTCTATCTTCTCCGCCGACTCGGACGTTCACGCGGTCGAGCTGGCCAACGACACGATCTACGGTCTGGCCGGAGCGGTATGGAGTGATTCACAAGAACACGCCATTGATGTAGCGGGCCAAATTCGTACTGGCCAGATTGATATCAACGGAGGGCAATTCAATCCCGCTGCTCCCTTCGGTGGATTTAAGCAGTCTGGGATCGGCCGTGAGATCGGCAAGTACGGGATAGAGGATGTACTAGAACTCAAGTCGGTCCAGATATGAGGCCGCCGGGGTATGACATTGAGGTAAAAGCGGCGCTTCTGCGTTCGCAATCAGAGCCAATGACCGTGGAGTCGATCTGGCTGAGAAACGTGGGGCCTTCCGACGTCCGAGTCAGGATAGAGGTAACTGGTGTTTGTCATTCTGACCTTTCGCTAGCTAGGGGTGTCATCGCCCAGGAGTTGCCGGCGGTCTTAGGCCATGAGGCGTGTGGAACTGTAGTTGAGGTCGGATCAGAAGTGAAGGACCTGGACGTCGGTCAGAGGGTCGTGCTTCTCTGGCTCTCCACCTGCGGTGTATGTTTTTACTGCGAAAGGGGGGAGGGGCACCTCTGTGTACAGGGGGCACTTCGCTCAAAGGACCCTTATGCTGTTGACGCCGAGGGTAACTATATTTATCCGGGCCTGACCGTCGGTTCGTTCGCTGAGCAGACGGTCGTGCCTCGCAATGCCGTGCTGCCCGTCCCGGATGATATCGATTCCGCCGACGCAGCTCTACTCGGCTGTGCGGTGACTACCGGCGTTGGAGCGGTCGTCAAGACTGCTGAGGTAGAACCAAACAGTTCGGTTATGGTAATCGGCCTTGGTGGGGTAGGAATGTCTGCGGTTCAGGGTGCGAGACTAGCCGGGGCATCATTGATAATCGCCGTCGATAGAAGTCCGGCCAAAGCCGAGCAGGCTAAGCAGGCTGGTGCTCACCATTTCTTTGTCGCTGGTGACGAGCTCAAATCGTCGGTTCGTTCCTTGACGGATAAGCGTGGCGTTGATTACGCTTTCGATTGCGTTGGCTCTGCAGCGACAATACGGGAGGCGTGGTCGTTATCGCGCCGAGGTGGATCGACATTTGTCGTCGGAGTCGGGAAAAAAGATGACCTGGTGACCTTCAGCGCCCTTGAACTCTTCCACTTTGCCCGCTCACTTACCGGTTGTGTCGCTGGGTCAATCGACGCTAAGCGTGATCTAACCGAGTTTTACGATTGGCTACGAGAAGGGAAACTCGATCTCAAGCAACTCGTCACCGGTCATGGGAAACTCGAAGATATCGAGTCGGCGTTTAACCGCATGTCGCAGGGCGAGGGGCTTAGAACGCTGATCAGACCGAATACTGGTAGTTGATGATTACCAGGGTAGGCGATATAAGTGTCGTCGGAATTTTCGATGGCATCGGCAAGGAAGTAGCTCGAGAGGTTTTGAAGAATCCTGAGAAGCCAGACGCTTGGGAGTGCCACGGTGAGCTACTTGATCCACAAGGCAACTTGGAATTTACCCTCGGTGGATATCTACTGCTAGCGGGAGATCGGAAAGTTCTCATCGATACGGGAGTCGGCACCATTAGGAACGACAAGTATGAGGGGGGACTTTTCTTAGAAAGCCTTCGCCAACAAGGAGTCGAAGCTAGTGATATAACTGACGTGCTCTTCACGCATCTCCACTTCGACCACGTCGGGTGGGCTACTCAGAAGGGCCAGATCGTTTTTGAAAACGCTACCTATCGCGTGCATAGCGCCGATTGGCAGTACTTTGTCGAATCACCTGAAGCTATTCCGGGGGCTGTTAGGAAGCTCGAGCCGCTGATCGAACACCTGGAAACTTTCGATGAAGACCGAGAGTTACTACCCGGGATATCAAGCAGGCATCTTCCCGGCCATACCCCGGGTTCCGCCATTTTCACGATCTCCTCACGTTCCGAACGGGCCGTCTTTCTCGGCGATGTCGTCCATAGCATCGTCGAGCTGACTGAGGAGGGGTGGGAGGCGGTGTTCGACCTAGATCCGTCGAAGGCTAAGGCGGTTAGGTCGAAGATATCAGACGAGCTAGCGAATTCGGGAGAGCTTGCCGCAGCGGCGCATTTTCCGCAATTTCAATTAGGCCGGATCGTCTCCTCCGACGGGCTTCGTCGATGGTTATCCAATTAGTGGCTATAAAGGATGTGTTTTGGACCTACAACTAAAAGGTAAGAACGTGCTGGTCACCGGGGCGGGTCAAGGACTAGGACGAGAGATCGGATTGGCTTTCGCCCGAGAGGGCGCAAATGTCGCCTTCCATTACAACCGGTCTTCTGAGGGCGCTCTAAGTTGCGCTGCACAAGCAGAAGAACTAGGTGTCAAGGCGATTGCGCTTTCCATGGATATTAGCGACGAGGCTTCAGTGCTAAGCGGAGTCGATCAAGTGGTCTCAAGCCTCGGTTCGATCGACGTTCTCGTCAATAACGCCGGTGCAACTCAGCGTAAGCCATTTCTTGAGACTACCTTCGAAGACTGGAAGCCTCAGATCGAGGTGACGGTCATCGGCACGCTCCGTGTAACACAAGCAGTAGTCAAGCATATGGTTGGGGGCGACGGCGGGTCGATCGTGAATCTGATGGGTGACTCGGGTCGAGTCGGCGAGTCGGGTTTACTGGTGACTTCTGCGACCCGATCTTCGACAATTGGGCTGACAAAGTCACTAGCCAAAGAATTGGCTCGATACAAGGTGCGGGCTAACGCTGTATCAATCGGCCTGGTTCAAACGGATAACTTTGAAGCGCACGTGGGAGAGGGGGGAGATGACCGATTGAAAAAGATAATTGCCCAATATCCACTCCGTCGCCTTGGTAGGGCGCAGGATATCACGCCCACGATACTGCTTTTGTCCTCACCGCTATCTTCCTGGACCACCGGGCAGATCCTCTCGATCAACGGTGGGTATACAATGCCATGACTGAAATGCCATGACTGAAATCACGGGTGTTGATCCCAAGGGCAACGAATCGGTCGGTAGGGCCGTCCAACGCAAAGAGGACTACCGATTCCTGATAGGTCGGGGTCATTACGTTTCTGACCTCCGACTACCGGGGACACGGCACGTCGCATTTCTACGTAGCCCGCTAGCGCACGCTAAGATCAACTCGATCGACATCTCATCTGCCCTCGAGGCAGATTTTGTTGAAGCAATCTTCACTGGTGAAAGTGACCCCTTTAAATCTGTCTCGCTTATCGCTCGGTCTGCTTTGCCCTCCTATATCGAGACTGCCCAACCGATTCTTGCGTGGGATAAGGTTCGTTTTTCCGGCGAGCCGATCGCTGCGGTGGTGGCTACAGACCGGTATTTGGCGGAAGATGGCGTGGAACTGATCGAAGTCGAATACGAACGCTTGCCGACCAATGTTTCTGCCTGGTCAACACCCGCGGAGCCTTTGCATAAAGAGGCATTAGACAACGTACTCCTGGAACGACGCTTTCAATCCGGCGACGTTGAAGATGCGCTCGCCGGTGCAGAAGTAGTCATTGAAAGGGAACTTATATCTAATCGTCAAGGTGGAAACCCCCTTGAGTGTCGCGCTGGCGTGGCCCTCTTCGAACCCGGCGACGGTACTTTGCAATTCTGGTCTGGGACGCAGGTTCCTCACTTAGTTCGAAATGCATTGGCGGAACTCATGGGAATGAGCGAGGCGAAGATTCGAGTTATCGCTCCCGACGTTGGTGGTGGTTTCGGCACGAAGGCGGCACTATATCCCGAAGACGTTGCAATCTGCATGATCGCCCGCCTAATGCCTGGTACCCCGATAAAGTGGGTCGAGGATCGGGCGGAACACCTGCTTTCGGCGACCCATGCCCGGGACCATCGCTACTTAGTTACCGCCGGCTTTAGCTCAGATGGTACGCTGCTCGCCCTAAAGGCGGATGTCACCTGCAACGTCGGTGCCTACTCGGTCTATCCCTGGACCGCGGGGATAGAACCCTTGATGGCCGGTGGGTTGCTGAGCGGACCGTACCGGTTGGAGAATTATGACTGCATGGTCCGTGCAGTCGCCACGAATAGCTCGCCTTCTGGCCCGTATCGTGGGGTTGCCCGTCCGGCGAGTGTCTTCGCAATGGAAGCGATAATGGACGAAGCGGCGCGTCGATTGGGAATGTCCACTATAGACATTAGACGTAAAAATTTCATCGGTCCCCAAGATATCCCGTATAAGATGCCGACTCGTCTCGTTGACGATTCTGGACATTACGAGCGCTGCCTCGACAAGGCTCTGGAGCTCTTTGATTTAGATCAGTTTTTGGAAGAACAGCAGAGGCGGAGGGGGACCAATGAGCCGCCGATTGGATTTGGGGTCGCCTGTTACAACGAGCTGACGGGGCTCGGCAGAGCGGCGTCGGCTGGACCCCGAATGCCCTTTCGAACCGGTCACGATGCCTGCACGGTAAAGGTAAATCCAGACGGTACGGTGACCGTATTTTCGGGGGTAACTTCGCAAGGGCAGGGACTCGAGACGACCGTCGCTCAGATAGTAGCCGACGGGATAGGGGTCGACTACGACGACGTGCAGGTGCGCATAGGAAATACCGACGAGTCGCTTTGGGGCTTTGGAGCCTTTTCCTCCCGGCAGGCGGTTATTGGAGGTGGCGCCGCCCAGCTGAGTGCCTTGGTGGTCAGAGACAAGGTGATCAGGCTGGCTTCGGAGCTCCTAGAGATCGACATAAACGACCTCATTTTGCGAGACGGGAAGATATGGGTAGCCGGTGAGGTCGAACCTCGATTGTCATTGGCCGAAATAGCCCGGGTTGCATATTTGGAGTCGAATCGGCTGCCAGATGGGATGGAGCCAGGGTTAGAGGCAACTCGCTTTTATGATCCTATTCGAGGTGCATTTGCCGCAGGGGTCCAAATCGGCTCACTTGAAGTTGACGTCAGCACGGGGGAAATTCGTATTTTGAAGTGGGTGTGCGTAGAGGATGCCGGGAGGGTGATCAACCCTGCAATTGTCGATGGCCAGATTGCTGGGGCGATTGCGCAGGGAATTGGTGGCGCGATGTACGAGCACCTGATCTATGACGGGGACGGCAACCTGTCTACGGGAACGTTGATGGACTATCTAATCCCGACGAGTGGAGAAATCCCAGAAATGATAATTGGACATCTCCAGTTTCCAGCGGATAATCCCCTCGGAGTTCGCGGCGTAGGAGAGGGGGGAACCCTTGGACCAAATGCCGTCATCGCTGGTGCCGTCGCAGACGCCCTGGGCATTCTCGTCGATCAACTTCCCGTTACCGAAGGGGCGGTCTGGGAGGGTTTGCAGTGATAGAAATCGAGAAGCAATCATCTGTAAGCCTCATAACTATCGACCGGGAGGAACGGAGAAATGCCCTAGACATTGAGCATTGTCAAATGATCGATCGGGCGGTTCAGGAGGCTGTCTTAGATGGAGCGCGAGTCATTTTAATCACCGGGAAAGGGAGCAGCTTCTGCGCTGGAGCAGACTTTGCCGTGCTGACGGACCCCGCCTTCAGGGGGGCCCTATACGGTATGATCCGTTCAATAACCACTGCTCAGATACCGGTAATTGCGGCGATGAATGGTCCGGCGATTGGAGCTGGAGTACAGCTGAGCATCGCATGCGACCTCAGGGTTGCGGTCCCCGAAGCGTACTTCTGGTTGCCAACCGCAAAGCTTGGGGTTGCGGTAGATCCGTGGACGATCCGTAGGCTCCACGAATTGCTCGGAGACGGAAGTGCAAGAGCCATGCTCTTCGGATGCGAGAAGATCGAGGTATCGAGCGCAGTGCTACAGGGCTTGGTCAACCGAATCGGGGACAGAGCGCACGCTCTGCAATGGGCAGAAGAGATCGCTAGTTTCGCCCCTCTCACCTTGTCCTTTTACAAACAGAGTCTCGAAAGGCAATTTGGGGGACTTAGGGAAGATGCCGAACTCGCCGAGGCCTTCGAAGCTACCTGGCATACCGAGGATATTTTAGAAGGACAAAACGCCCGTCTCGAAAAGCGACCCGCAATTTTCAGGGGTCGCTAGAAGTGAAGCCGGCGCCTTTTGATTACGTAGTAGCGGCGAGCCCGAGAGAGGCCGTGCAGTATCTCGCAGATGTCGAAGATGCTTCGGCGAAGATCATCGCGGGCGGGCAGAGTCTAATGCCGCTTCTAGCGCTCCGACTGGCAAGGCCGAGCCTATTGGTTGACATAAACCGGATCCCTGGGCTCGAGACCATTGAAAGGATTTCCGAAACGACGATTCGCATAGGGACATTGGTCAGACACCGAATGCTCTGTGCGCAGACGAACTCGCCCCTTCTGCATGAGGCAGCCAGGTGGATAGGGCATAGTGCGATCAGAACTCGAGGAACGATAGGCGGAAGTCTTGCGCACGCTGACCCAGCCGCAGAATTACCAATTGTCGCAGTGGCAACGGGGATGGTTATTGAGGTCATGGGCCCTTCGACGCAACGAACGGTGGATGCACAGGACTTCTTTATCGGTACCCTTGAAAACTCGCTAGCCGACGATGAAATGATCGTTTCGGTGATATCTCCGCTCCCTGAGAGATGGGGCTTTGCGGAGTACACACGTCGTCATGGTGACTTCGGCCTGGTGACGGTGGCCGCAGCCGAAGTTCAGGGAGAGGTAAAGATAGCGGTTGGCGGTGTTGGCAGCAAGCCGGTTCGAATGCTGGAGAGCGAAGGACTTGTAAATGATTCTGTTACCCTCAGTGGGCAACTTATCGATCAGGCTGCCAGGGCTGCGGCGGCCTCCGTTGAGCCAAATGGCGACTTTCACGGATCGGCGAGATATCGAATCGGCTTGGTTGAAGAGCTGGTTCGTCGGTCGCTTAGACAATTAGGCTCGGGCCAAGCTGACTCTGAAGTGGATTGGAGCTGATCGGATGAGAGTGACTCTGTCAGTCAACGGTAAGCCGGCCACCATAGACGTGGAACCCCGGAGAACTTTGGCCGATGCACTGAGAGAAGATTTGGGACTCACTGGCACCCATCTCGGATGTGAACATGGCGTGTGCGGAGCCTGCACCGTGATGCTGGATGGGCTTCCCGTGCGGGCCTGCTTGGTTCTGGCCGTTCAGGCAGAGGGAGCCTCGCTATTGACAGTTGAAGGTCTTGCGGGTGAAGATGGCGCCCTGCATCCTTTGCAGCAGAGCTTTACCGAGCACCACGCGCTGCAGTGTGGATTTTGCACCCCGGGGATGTTGATTAGCGCCCTTGACCTGCTGAATAGAATCCCAAATCCAACCCGTGCCGAGATTCGCTCGGAGATGTCCGGGAATATATGCAGGTGCACCGGTTACAATTCGATTACCGACGCAATATTAGCGGCTGCACGAAGCTTGACTCAAAAGGATTAGACATGGCCCGTCTAAAGACCTGCGGGGCGAGCTCTGTTTTCTAACGAAATCAAGATTACACGAGCGAAGCTCGTCCAGATCAGGCAACTAAGTCGAGACGACGGGGCAAGGCAGGTTGGTGCAAGCGCCTCTATTGTGGCGTCGTCCTACTCTGAAGCAGTGATTCCATCATTTTTTCACTCGTCTGACGGTGGAGTCACCGAGTAACGAGGCTGTTAGCAGCGAAATCAGAACTATTGGGTCTCGATTGTCGGCCTCATTGTGTTCATGCTGTCCATTGTGGATCTTCTTTTTTTTGAGACGCTGGTCTTTAGGGCACTGACATTCCGTACGGAGACATTTAGGTTAATCTGACCTATGGGGCAGCTACCGTGGGGTCACTTTGTTCGTGCCAGCGTCTTCTCCCACTGAGCGAAGGTGGTTTAGACGGAGAAAGAGGGGTCGGCACGGCTAGCAAAAGCTAACTAACTCGTGGTTGCGGTGCCAGCGGGATAACTCTGGAGCTGCTTTATTGGGCGTGCTACTTCTCTTTGAGTAGCTGAAGAGCCTTTCTATCCTTGGGTCCACCCGGGGAAGTCCCCTTCAGGACCGGGATTGCGATGAACAAAATGGTGGCGACCAAGACGCCAACTTTTTGGTTGGGGAACCTCTTCCCGATCAGAGGTAACAGTACGACTCCGAGTATTGTTACCGCCCAACCCTCGGGTGAAGAGGGCTCCAAGCCCCATCCGAGGCGCCTCGGTCCGAACCAGGCCTTTTCCCCAATTATCGGTTCCGTTCTCATAGGCCCACTCTAGTACCGATGGTTATCTGCACAACCAGGCGAACGTCGTCGTAATTAAACCTATTAGTACGTGGTCGCCTTACTTGCAGGGATTTTGCTCTCATGGCTGGCTGGACTGACTTCACGGCAGTAACTCAAGGGTCAATTTGGCAATTTGCACTAAGGCCTAAGCATGATAGGTTTGACCCATGAGAGTAGAACCTGACCCAAACGGCGCTGAGTTTGTTCTCCTAAATGAATACCTAGATTATCAACGCGAGACAGTACTACTGAAAGCTGAGGGGCTAAGCAAGGAGCAGCTCGGCAGGAGGTTGCTTCCTTCAGATTTGACTCTCGCCGGCATCCTCTACCATCTGGCACTGGTAGAAGAGGGCTGGATGGAAGTGAAGTACAGTGGTTTGGCGGAGCGCAAACCCTGGTCCGATGTGGACTGGGAAGCCGATCCAAACTGGGAGTTTCGCACCGGTACCACCTTGAGTCCCGAGGAGCTACTTTCTAGATACCGACAATCCTGTGAGCGAAGCCGACAGGTTGTGGCTTCAGCTTCCAGTCTGGATCAACCTTCGGTGATGACCTTTCCAGACGGGCGACATTTCACACTTCGCTGGGTTTTACTTCATCTAATCGAGGAGACTGCCCGACACGCCGGGCATGCTGACCTCATTCGTGAAGATCGGAA
>JAKCBW010000035.1 GCA_021842145.1 Actinomycetes bacterium | reverse complement strand
ATATCCCTCTTGGACTCGTCGCATGGCTCTTCGGTCGTTCGGTGCTGGTCGAGTCAAAAACAGACAGCGAGAAAGCGACACCCGACTACCTAGGTGCGGTGCTCGTAGCGTTGGCCCTCGCCGGAATCGTCTTAGGAATATCACAAGGCCCAACCTGGGGCTGGACTAGCGCATCAATTATCTCGTCTTTCGCCGCCAGCATCGTTTTGGGCGTCGTATTCCTGGTCCGATCTGCTCACCATGATTCGCCGGTACTCGACTTGAATCTTTTCTCGCAGCGTTCATTCACGTTTGCTAATGCTGCGACCTTGTTATACGCAATGGGATTCTTTGCGATGTTACTGGGCAACATCCTATTTCTTACCAGCGTGTGGCACTACTCAATACTCTCTGCTGGCCTTGCGGTAACTCCAAGTCCCCTTGTAGTTGCCGCCGTCTCAGGCCCCGCCGGAAGGTTGGCTTCGAGAATCGGTTTCCGCCAGGTCCTGACGATTGGTTCGATACTCTTCGCTGGCGGATTGGCCTGGTACGCTGTCCTCATCGGCCTACACCCCGAATACCTCGCCCTTTGGCTCCCGGCAACCATCATCACTGGCCTCGGTATCGGCTTCACCTTTCCAGTTTTGAGCGCGGCGGCGGTCTCCAGCCTTCCCAAAGAGAGATTTGCGGTAGGTAGCGCAGTAAATCAGACGGCAAGACAAATTGGAGGCGCTTTCGGTATCGCCTTGATGGTAGTCATTCTCGGATCGACCCATAGCTCCGTAGCCGCCTTGATTAACTTCCATCACTTATGGTGGTACGCTGCATCGATGGCTGCGATGTCCGGTCTCGCAAGCCAACTGATTCGTACACACGCGCCACTTGATAGGGTTAATTAATTCCTGACGAAAGGCGGCAATCCCCGAGATTTCGTCGCAGTTATTTCGTCCTCGGCACCTGCATTCAAGCCCACGAGCCGTTCGTAAACGGATGAGTAGTTACCCATCAAAGCACAAAGATCCCTTGCCACAACCCAGCAAACCGATATGCGAGATAATATTCAACGGACCCGGCCCGTCCTAAGCAAACTGCATTGGTTAGGGACAATTACGCAGATCAGGGGCACGAATACCACTCAGGTGATTGGCTTACGCACGGCTCGCCAGGCACGAATGTACTGCCCTCACAACCATCCCTCGACACTTTCGGAATCTATCGATCGATCGCCATGACAGCGACGGTGAAATGGCGAACCGCGGTAGGCCACTCCTGAGCCTGCTCCATCACGAATTGGGCCAAATACGATTTGGGATCGAAACTGCTAACTGTTAGTTCGACATACACAAGTACTTATCAGTGGCGCTCCGATCTATTTTACTTTAGGTCATGGGACAACTGGCACCTATCGGCATAGCAGCAAAAGAGCTTGGTGTGCACCCTGACACACTTCGGCGATGGGAAGAAGAGGGCCACATAGAGCCGGTCCAGCGCACTGCTGGTGGCAGAAGAGGCTACGCCTTAGCCAAGCTGCACCACCTCGCTCCACGCCAGGCATCATCATCGAGGGCGACGATTGCCTAGGCCAGGGTATGCACAAACCGCCTGGGGACGACTTGGTGTACCAGGTGGCACTGCTCGAATCCTTCTGTGCGGCTAACGGCTGGAGCTGCGAGTTCGCGCTTTCTGAATTAGTGGGCGCTAACGGACTCGAACCGCCGACCTCAGCCGTGTGAAGGCTGCGCTCTAACCAACTGAGCTAAGCGCCCTAGAGATATCGAACCTACCATGACAATCGATCAATCGCTGCGCATAAATTGCTCATTGCCAACCTGAGGTTGCCGCATTCCAGTAGACCATCTTCGGAGCCTAGATGCTTTATTCATCGCTCTTAGAGCTTTAATCCGACTACAGAACGTATCCATTGGGTATCTGGCACCAAAAAAAGCAACTGAATACTTGCCATTGACATCGCGGCTTCGTTCCCACTTAACGCGGACTTACCGTGATGATGGGCTCACAGCCACAAAAGATTTGACGATTTAAGATTTGACGATTTAGTGGTCAAGACGGGAGCGAACACACATTCAAATCGGGTCATCTACAACTCAACAAGGTACATTACTACATAGTACAGTACGCGTGTTCGCCACCTGTTGCAACACTCCTTCGTCGGAGGCAGGGAAAGGGCGATGGCACCTTTGCACATATAAGTGGCAGACCTTGACTTGAGCATGACTCTAACATGACTTTAGGTTGCCATTTCCAGCCGGTGGAGCAGATCGTGTCCCCAACCTACCATCCACCGTCGGTTAGGCAAATCTCAAAGATTTATCCAGCGCCACGACTCAAGCAGAACCCATTCATAGTGCATAGACTTAGAGCCGTGAAAACTCCTTTGTCTAAGACTGAACAGAAGGTCGGCTTTGCGATCCTCCTGTACGCCCTTATAGCCATTTGTGTGCTTTGGATACCAAAATTTAGCGAACACCTCGCCAAGGGGGTGAAGAGTGATCCGAAGCTCTACTTAGCGGAGGGCGTCGCACTCATAATCATTGCTGCGTTATCCATCTGGAGGAAAAATCGGATACTTGCCGGTGGATTTACTATCCTCGTCGCCTTTGGACCTTGGGGATCACTAATAGTGTTTGCCCTACCTATGCTCGCATTTGGAAGCTTCACCCTTTTCAAGAAGGATCCAGAGGTCATGAAGCGGCGGCGCGAAGAGATAGCTAGAAAGCGCCAAGAGAAGTCGACTAAACCGACCGCTACCGGTGCCGATGGACGTGCGCTCCCACAGGCGTCAAAACGGTACACCCCTCCCGCAAAATCCAACTCAAGGTCCCGAACAAAAAAGTAGCTTTGCCGGGGTCGCAGGCAAGATTGAATTTGCGCCTAGTCTAAGGCACTGCCGGAAGGCAGAAAGGTTGGACCCTTGATTGGTCAGTCGCTAGCTGGAAAAAGAATCTTCCTTACCGGAGGGACGGGCTTTGTTGGCACGGCCTTTGCGGAGCGTGTTCTTCACAATCTCCCCGACACTGAGCTCGTCCTTCTCGTACGGCCGGGGCGTCGAGCAACCGCCGAAGACAGGATGCGGCGGGAAATCCTGAACAACAACTGCTTCGACACCCTAAAAGAAGAGCTCGGCAAGGAAGGTTTTCAAAAACAGATTGCCAACAGAATTTCGGCCGTGGCAGGAGACGTGTCAAAGGATGGTCTCGGCTTGGACGATGAAGGCTTCCGAATCCTTGGAAACTGCGACGTAGCCGTCCATTCCGCGGCCACCGTGAGCTTCGACGCTCCATTGGATTCCGCAATTGAAGTCAACTTGCTCGGACCTTCCAGGGTGGCTGAGACCTACCGAAAGGCGCTAAAGGCCGCCGGCCGCCAGGGAAAGATGGTATCGGTATCAACGGCGTATGTAGCGGGATCTAGGAAAGGAAAGGCGTTTGAGGTCTCGCTCAAAGACTCGCCCCTCTATCCCGACCTCCCCTGGAGGCAAGAGGTTGATGCCGCCCGGAGGATGAAGCTCGACATCGACAGCCAGAGCCGCTCTCCCGAGAAGTTGAAACAGTTCAGGGAGGAAGCCCAGTCGAGCTATGGAGCCGCCGGGGTAGCCCTGTTGGCCCAAGAGACGGAGAAAAAAAGGGTCGATTGGGTTAGGAAGCAGATGGTGAAGCTCGGCCAAGCTCGAGCCCAAAGCCTGGGGTGGGCTGACGCCTACGCCTATTCTAAGGCACTAGGCGAAATCGCCCTGGAGGAGAATAAGGGTGACCTGGCCGTCTCGGTCGTTAGACCATCGATTATCGAATCCGCCCTTCAGCTCCCGTATCCAGGGTGGATCAGGGGATTTCGCATGGCCGAACCAATCATCGTCTCCTTCGCTCGAGGCCTCTTGGGCGAATTCCCCGGGGTACCAGAAGGAACCGTCGACGTAGTACCCGTGGACTTAGTAGTTTCAGCAATGTTGGCCGCCTGTGCAATCGAACCTTCGGACACCATGAAGTTTTATCATGTCGCATCGGGTTCGGTAAATCCTTTGAAATATGGACAGCTCGTCGACCTAGTAACTTCCTTCTTCGGTGAAAATCCAGTTCTCGACTCAAAGGGCCAACCCATCGCCTTGCCAAGTTGGAAATTCCCTGGCCGGGGCCGAGTACAAGGACAGTTAAAGAGGGCAACCAAGTTGCTGTCGCTTGCTGAATCGGTCTCAACGAGACTTCCCATCCGTTCAAAGCAACTCGAGGGCGTCGGTGGCCTAACCGAAAAGAGGGAGATCGCAGAAAGAGCCCTCGGATATGTCGAACTCTACGGAGCTTACGTCGAGACCGAGGCAATCTACCAGGTCGACAACCTGATGCAACTTAGGGGACTCTTAGATGAGGGCGATCTTGAGCACTTCGACTTCGACCCAAAACAGATCGAATGGGAATCTTTCGTCTACAACGTCCACCTACCTTCGGTAGTGGAGCATTCTCGTATAAAAACGACCTACACCAAAAAGACCGGACCGACCAAACGGGAACGGACCCTTGCCTCTCTACTCGCTCCGTCTCAATCGCTAGTCGCATTCGACCTTGAGAACACCTTGATCGCAGCGAACGTAGTCGACTCTTTCAGTTATCTTGCAACATCCCACCTCGACAGGGGGGATGCGACAGCCTTGGCCCTAGGACTACTGGCCGAGGCGCCTAAGCTACTTGCCCTTGATCGGCGGGATCGCACGGACTTCTTGCGCTACTTCTATCGTCGCTATAAGGGGGCGGACCGGGCCCAGCTCGAGCAGTACTCCTGGGATCTATTCGATGAGTATCTACTTAAAAAGGCCTTCCCAAAGGGTATCCAGCGGGTTCGGGAACATCGCAGGGCCGGGCACAAGACCGTGTTGATTACCGGCGCACTGGACTTTATAGTCGCCCCATTCTCGCCCCTTTTCGATAAGATCGTCTCCTGCGAGATGGTGGTTGACGAAAATGGTCGGCTGACTGGTGAAGTGCTAAAGGCACCTCCAATTGGTGAGAACAGAGCGGCAATCCTTCTCGAATGCGCCGCAGAGTTCGGTATAGATCCTTCGGATACCATCGCATATGCGGATTCAACTTCGGATCTACCGATGCTCGAAGCCGCCGGACAAGCGGTATGCGTCAATGGAGAAGCGAGGCTACTCCAGATCGCAAAGAGGCGGGGTTGGCATAGTGAAAATTGGGAAAAGGCACGGGGCGGCTACCCACTACACCTTCCGATTGGGGTGAAAAGATGAAGGCCTTAACCGTTGAAGCGAAGCTAAGGAAGTTTGCCTTAGCCAAGGTCCTGTCGATGACGCCGAGCACATCTAGCGTCAAATATGGTCCATTGACGCTGACGGACTCAGAGCCAAAACGCCCACCAAACAACGACTGGATATCGGCCAAACCTCGCCTAAGTGGCATATGTGGCTCAGATATTGCGACCGTACTCGGCTCAAGCTCAAGGTATTTTGAGCCATTGACTAGTTTCCCCTTTGTTCCCGGACACGAAGTGGTCGCCGATGTGACACTCGACAACGGCCTGGCATCACGGGTTGTTTTGGAGCCCGCCCTCCACTGTGCGACAAGGGGGCTCCCACCCTGTCGGATGTGCCAAGTCGGAGAGACCAATCGTTGCGAATCGATCCTTCTCGGCGAGATCAAAAAGGGCATCCAAACGGGCTACTGCTCCTCAACCGGGGGCGGGTGGTCTCAGGAATTCCTAGCCCATAGGAGCCAAATACACAGCATTCCAGAGTCAATGAGTGACAAGGACGCTGTAATGGTCGAGCCCTTTGCATGCGCACTCCATAGTGCGCTAAGGATAGATCTAGGCACGATCAACAGGGTGGCGGTACTTGGCTCCGGGACGATCGGACTTCTCACTACTGCGGCGCTTCGATCCCTCTCCCCAAATATAGAGATCGTTGCTGTGGCAAAGTACACGACACAAAAGGCTGCGGCCAAGGCCCTGGGGGCCGATCAGGTAATAGAACCTTCGGTTTTCAATAAGGCGTCGAGGAGATCATCGGCGTCGATGCGGGCGGGATCCTGGCAGAGCCACGGATTTGACGTCACCTTTGACTGCGTGGGTAGATCCGAGTCGATAACCCAATCGATCTCCGCTACGGCACCTGGTGGGAAAGTAATCCTTGCCGGCATGCCCGGCACTTCGAAAGTCGACCTGGCTCCACTATGGCATCGAGAAATTGAACTCATTGGAAGCTACGCATACGGGAGCGAATACGCTAGCGAGGCCACACAAGATCTCCTAAAGAGTTCCTCGGTCGCCATAGACGGCTCAGGTAAGTTCAGGACCTTCGATCTCGCAATAGCACTCTGCGAGAAGCTAAGCCTTGGAAATCTCGTCACCCACACATTCAGCCTCGACAACTACGAAGAGGCGATCAACCTAGCCGCTCAGGCGGGGGCACGCGGAGCAATAAAAGTAGCTTTTGACCCCCGTAAAAAACGAGCCAGAGAACAGGAGAACAGATAATGAGCCCAAGACCCGGCTTTGTGCTGGAGGTCGATCGGTCGACTCCGCCGACGCTTTTCTGGCACGGCGAAGGATTTCGGCTAGAAAAGCTCCCGGTCGGTTCCCGAGTGATCTATCCGCCGGAGCCACTTGCGGGCATTAAAGATCCTAGAAGTGCTATTAGGGAAGCTCTCGATAACCCGACCGGAGATTCCGCACCGCTGAGTGCCCTTTTGAAGCCGAATATGCGAGTAGCTGTATGCTTCGACGACGTATCGCTTCCCCTGCCTCAAATGCAGGCCCCGGACGTTAGGCAGTTGATAATCGAAGAAGTCTTGGAGCGCCTCGCCCAAGCTGGGGTCGAAGATATCCGACTGATTGCCGCCTTAGCCCTCCATCGAAGGATGACCGACTCAGAACTTGAGCATGCCCTGGGCAAAAGGGTGTACGAGGCCGCCAAATCCGCGGAGATCCTGACCCAGCATGACGCAGAGGACAAGGAGAATCTTTTATTCATCGGCAAGACGGATCGTGGGGAGGAAGTCGAACTCAACAAGTACGCTGCGACCTCCGACTTAATCATCTATGTCAATATAAATCTGGTCTCTATGGACGGGGGGCATAAGTCCGTTGCCACCGGTCTCGCCAGCTACCGCTCGCTCCGACACCATCACAACGTCAAGACGATGGTTCACTCCAAGTCTTTCATGGATCGTGACAATTCAGAACTACACAGTTCGAACTGGCGCATGGGGAAGCTGATCAAAGATAGCGGAATCAAGATTTACCAGATAGAGACGACCCTGAATACCAACACCTTCCCGTCGCAATTCGCATTCTTACAGAAGCGGGAGTGGGAGTGGGGACTAAAAGACAGGGCCAGCTTCCTAGCGGTTTCAGAGTCTTTGAAGTTCACGCCTCCTTGGGCGGCGAGAAAGATCTTCCAAAACGTAAAATCACCCTACGGCCTTACCGGGGTTCACGCTGGTGAGGTTGAAGCGGTACATAGAAAGACTCTAGAAAACGTCTACAAGCAGCAGCAGGTGGACGTCACCGGACAGACCGACATTCTGACCATAGGATTACCCTTCATCGGACCATACAACGTAAATTCAATCATGAACCCGATTCTGGTCCACTGCCTTGGCCTCGGGTACTTCTTCAATATGTACAAAGGTGCGCCATTGGTGAGGAAAGGCGGGGTGGTCATCCTCTCGCATCCGAATCGTCCAGAATTTGATCCGACCTTCCACCCCAGTTACATCGACTTTTTCGACCAGGTCCTCCCCGAGTCAACCGACCCACTGGTGATTGAGAAGAAGTTTGAAGAGCGTTTCGCCACCGATCCGTGGTATATCCACCTATACCGTCACGGCCACGCATACCACGGGGTACACCCCTTTTACATGTGGTATTGGGGTGCTCACGCCCTCGACCACTTGGGCGGAGTAATAATTTTGGGTGGCGATCCGAAAACTACCCGTCGACTGGGATATCAAAGCGCCTCGACCATGGCCGATGCCCTTGAAATCGCTTCTTCGATAGTTGGCAGGGACCCGTCGGTTACCCACCTCCACTCGCCACCGCTACTAATGGCCAATGTACACTGAGGCAAAAATGAAGTTAATGCGCCCAAACAGTAAAGTTTCGCTCCTCCTTTCCAAGCCCCTTAGGCCGATCACCTTGGAGGAGGGGCCCAGCAGGTCGAAACTCGGCTCCAACTACGACACCGCTTGGTCACGTCGCTACGGCGTTAGGCTCTTGCGAGCAATGCTCCTCGACACGATTGTCCGCCCGGGTGTAGAGGTTATTGCATCTCCCGAGATCAAAAACCAGGACCGTATCGACCACCTATCTGCTCCAGTAATTTTTGCCGCAAATCACTCGAGCCATCTCGACACTCCCGTTGTGCTGTCCACCCTGCCCGCTAGGTTCAGGCACCGATGCGTCGTGGGGGCGGGCGCCGACTACTTCTTCGATAAGCGCTGGAAAGCAATACTCTGGTCCGGCGTATTGTCCGCCATTCCAATCGAGAGATCAAAACCCTCCAGGAGGGCGGGAGAACTGGCGGTAAAGCTGGTCAAAGATGGCTGGAACCTGGTTATATTCCCTGAGGGTGGTCGGAGCCCCGACGGTTTGGGTCAGCTGCATAAAACTGGCGTTGCACAGCTAGCAATCAGGACTAATGCTCCCATTGTCCCTATATACCTCGAAGGTACTTACGAGATACTCAACAAAGCCTCGAAGCGGTTCAGGCCTGGCAAGGTAACCGCCAGCTATGGCGCTCCGATCTATGCAAGCGAATCCGATGACCCGAGGGAACTGACCAAGACGGTGCAGGCCGCCATCGACCGACTAGCGGATGAACTTCATAGCGACTTTCTGTCGGCCGCACGACGTTCCGCCAAGGGCGAGACTCCTAAGCTCGCACCCACGAGCCGAGGATGGATCGAGAAATGGAACAGGGTCAGTCCCCTTTCGCGGGGTGAAAAAGAGAATCGCTGGCCGACGAGACTATTCAATAGGTGACACCACCCCGCCCTGAAGTGCGGAGCTTCGATGGCGTTGTTCACGCAACTCTGCTTTCGACGCGACCAGCGGAGATCGAAAGCCAGGACTGACCACATGTTTAGGAGAGTCGAGACGAACGGCGATTCACCTCCGCCCTGAAGTGCGGAGCACTCTCGCCTATCGCTTGGTAGCCTCTGCCACTGTGTGCTATCGAAGCGCTTTCGATGGGCTAATCGACTAGTCGAAGGCCGCTAGGTGCGATAGAGCCGACCTGTGAAGTCAGCTCCGTGACGAATACCGTTCGATTGCCCGGAAAGATCGACTCGGAGTACAATACCGGGAACCCGCCTTCGTCAAAAGTGGTCCTTTCGCACTCTAAGGCTGGTGAGCCAGACGGAACTCCAAGAAGTTTGGCATCCCCCTCCGGCATTGCTACCGCAGCGATCGTTTGGGTCGCATAGGTAAGGGGCCGCTTCAAGTAGTCGCTCTCCGATAGAAGCTGGTAGAAGGACTTCTCTTCAAAATCCCTCAGCGAAAAACTCTCGCCAAGAAATGCCGGAACCCAAACGGTCACACGGGCGAATGGCACACCATCTGCGAGGTTCAGCCTCGCAACCTCGAGCAAATCCTCGCCACCTAGAACTTCCAACAGCCTGCCGGTAGGATTAATTCGCCTCGACGTCAGAACCTTGCGTCTGGCGATTACACCGATTTCGTCTAGTTGGTCCTCGATGGTCGCAAATCGCCCGAGGGTTTGGGCGACCGGTTTGAAGACTACGTACCACCCGAAACCCTGCCGAGACTCGACTATCCCCTCCTTCCTGAGCAGTTCGAGGCCCTTTCGCACCGTAATTCGACTCGCCTCATAGCTACGCGATAGAGTCGCCTCTGAGGGCAGCAGCTCTCCTGACCCCAGTCTCCCCTCGGAGATCTGGCGCCTCAGATCATTTGCAATAGTTATATATCTTGGGTCACGAACCTGTCTTATACTTGTATTATATACCCGGGATCTGTCATAATTGCAAATACAGGGTCTTAGATGTAGCGGTGAAAGGAATATCAGATGGGAAAGGTCAGTTCGGGAACTCCGGTAGAGCTGGTTAAAGGAGCCTACAAGAAGTTCGACACAGCAACCGAAATTGCTCGAAAGCGTCTGGGTAGGCCATTGACGCTCGCCGAGAAGATATTTATTTCGCACCTGGCGGATCCGGAGAATCAGTCTCTCGAGAGGGGTGTCGCCTACGCTGAGCTCTATCCGGATCGGGTAGCGATGCAAGATGCTACCGCTCAGATGGCCCTTTTGCAGTTCTCAACCGCCGGCCTCAAGCAGACCGCCGTCCCTTCTACGGTCCATTGCGACCACCTAATTCAAGCTCAGTTCGGTGCGAGCACCGACCTGGAGTCCGCCGAGGTCACCAACAAGGAGGTCTACGACTTCCTGCGGACCATTTCCGCAAAGTACGGAATTGGATTTTGGAAGCCTGGCTCTGGAATTATCCACCAGGTGGTAATCGAACAGTATGCCTTCCCAGGTGGAATGATGATCGGAACCGATAGCCATACACCTAATGCAGGCGGCTTGGGGATGATTGCAATCGGCGTCGGTGGAGCCGATGCAGTTGACGTCATGGTCGGTTCCACGTTCGGGGTCCGCTATCCAAAGCTCATCGGGATACACCTCAAGGGCTCGCTAAAGGGTTGGACGGCTCCGAAGGACATCATCTTGAAGGTCGCCGAAATACTAACGGTCAAAGGTGGTACCGGGGCTATTGTCGAGTACTTCGGAGAGGGAGCCCGCTCGATTTCTGCTACTGGCAAAGCGACCATCTGCAACATGGGGGCAGAGATCGGAGCTACCTGTTCCCTATTCCCCTACGACAGCCATGCGGCCGCATACCTAAAGTCCACCCAGCGCGAGGAGATCGCAGATCTCGCCGATCAAAATTCCCATCACCTCCAGGCCGACCCCGAAGTAGAGTTGAACCCGGAGCAGTACTTTGATCGGGTAATCGAGATTGATCTCGATACCCTCGAACCCCATATCGTTGGTCCACATACCCCGGATCTAGCACGGCCAGTTTCAAAGATGGGTGCTGATGCCAAGGAAAACTCCTGGCCGACCAAGCTCTCCTCTTGCCTCGTCGGATCGTGCACAAACTCCTCCTACGAAGACATCACCAAGGCTGCAAATATCGCACGCCAGGCCGCAGCTAAGGGTCTGAGGGCCAAAGTACCACTGTTGATCACCCCGGGATCCGAAAGGGTCAGGGCGACGATAGAGAGGGACGGACTCCTTCAGGACTTAGAAGCGATCGGCGCAGTGGTCCTCGCAAACGCATGCGGACCCTGCATCGGCCAGTGGAAGAGGGACGACATAAAAGAGGGTGAGTCAAACTCGATTCTCAGCTCATATAACAGGAACTTTCCAAAACGTAACGACGGAAACGCAGCGACACTTTCCTTCATTGGCTCTCCCGAGATAGTCGTTGCCTACGCCTTGGCGGGTACTTTAGACTTCAACCCCCTCACCGATGAGGTCGATGGCCACAGGCTCGAAGCACCGACGGGTGAGGAACTCCCATCAAGGGGTTTCGAATCTGGAGAAACAGGGTTCATAGCCCCGCCTGAAGATGGCTCATCGGTAGAGGTAGCGGTCGATCCGAACTCCGAGAGGATCCACCTCCTCGAACCATTCCCCGCCTGGGATGGAAAGGACTTCGAAGGCCTAGTGGTTCTCATGAAGGCGGTAGGCAAGTGTACGACGGACCATATCTCGGCGGCGGGACCTTGGCTGCGCTACAGGGGTCACCTACGGAATATTTCCAAGAACCTATTCTTGGGCGTAGTAAATGCATTTGGTTCAAAGCCCGGAACCGGCTACTGTCAGCTACACAATCAGGAGGAATCCCTGCCTGACATCGCCGAGCACTATCGTGCGGCTGGGGTGGCTTGGGTCGCAGTCGGAGACGAGAACTACGGTGAAGGATCCTCCAGGGAGCATGCGGCGATGGAGCCGAGGTACGCTGGGGGGAAGGTCATCCTGGTCCGGTCTTTTGCGAGAATCCATGAGACCAACCTCAAAAAGCAGGGTGTTCTGCCACTGACTTTCAAGGATCCGGCCAGCTATGACCTGATCGGGCGGGATGACAAGATAAATGTTCTAGGCCTTTCCTCCCTCGAACCGGGCAAGGCGGTACAGTGTCAAGTAGTTCATCCCGATGGATCCACGGACAGCTTCGAGGCAACTCACACCATGTCCGTCGAGCACATCGATTGGTTCAAATCAGGTGGCGCACTCAATGTGATCCGCAGGAGCATGGCGAGCTAAATCGGAGTGACTAAGTATTGGGGCCTGGTGGGAGCAAGGTTCTCCAGGCCCCAACCGTAATTCTCTCTAAGTGCCAAGAGAGACCCAGCGGTCGGGCCAGCTCCTAAGTAAACTGGCCGATCAAGACCTTCACAGACCGCCAACTCACTTTTGAATCGAACCTTCAGCGCTCCCGGCCTGGCAATCCGACCGTCGCCCTTCCGACTGACTTTGCTTTGCGGGACTTCAGCGCTGCCGCTACCCTCTCCCGATGTAGCTGTCTCGCCAAGTTGGACAGTGAACGGTCAGCAATAGCGGGCAGTTCGCCAAATACTCCCCGGAGGATGGAATCGGCGAGTTCGGCGTTCCTCGCCAAAACAGGGCCGTGCATGTAGGTTGCTATGACATTTTTATAACGAATTCCGTCGGTTTTGGCGGTCCTTGAATTTCCGACTCCGACTACCACTCGTGAAAATGGCTTGGCATCCGGACCTAGCTGAGTGGAGCTGCCGTGGTTTTCATACCCAACTATCAGCTCCTCCTTTCCGTCAATCTCCGTTTTGACGAGGAGTTCACCCACCGCCCTTGCACCAGGCATCTTCGACGAGCGGCAATCGAGGATCGCTAAGCCTGGAACGTCGTTTCCCTCGGAATCTACGAAGTATTCTCCGAAGATCTGCAGACCGGCACATACGGCTAGCACGTAGGAACCATTTTCGACTGCTCGGTGCAAAACCCTCGTCCTGCTCAGAATCTTTGAAGCTTCGACCTGCGGAGAGTCCTCGCCTCCTCCGACCAAATAGATGTCGGCACCCGCCGGCAGCGGATCGGACGATCTGACCTCAAGGCTAGTTACGGCAATGCCCCTAAGTTTGAGCCTCGCTGCGAGAACCTTTGCGTTACCACCGTCCCCATAGGTGCCCAAAAGGTCGGGATAAACCGTGACAATCGAGATCGAATCGCCCACTATTTTCTCCCTTTTGCCAAATACTTACCGACACCCACGAGGGTGCCTGCGAACCCGTTTCGAGGGCCAATTCGTTCGAGATCTTTGCGAATACTTTGAAAACAGGTGTAGTTGGCGAGCACAACTACATCACTGGACCTCTTTGAAGCCACCACGATCGCCGAGTATGTATCCGGGACTACCAGGGCATCTACTTCGGCATAGCGCAACCTAAGGGCCATATCTGTTGCCCGTTCCCCACACACCACGACCGAATGTCCAGCAAAGACCTCAAATGAGACGTCCCAAATCCATGACGGGTCTCTTCCGTCGGCGAGCCTTGCATTTAGGCCGATGACAATTGCCCGGTCCTTGACCCAAGAATCGACCATCGCAATCAGTTCGACCCACCCTGCGGGATTCTTCGCCAGCGTCAGCAACACATGTGAATCGGTTCCTAAAAGCGGATAAGTCTGAAATCTCCCGCTAACCGAGTTGACAAGCGCCATCCCATTCTTGGAGAGTTCGGGTGCAACGCCAAGGCAA
>JAKCBW010000196.1 GCA_021842145.1 Actinomycetes bacterium | reverse complement strand
CCCTGCAGGTGCGTTCAACTGCTTGAAGCGCCAACATTTCCTTCGGATCAATTAGGACCAGTTCCAAGTGGATGTGCTGTCCGTGCCTTCTTTTTTCGCTAGGGCGTTTAAGAATATCACCCAACCCGATTTCCGTCCCCTATTGCAGAAGGGGTCGTTGCTCGCCATCATCTAGAGGAAACGACGACAGTCCTGACAGTTTCCGGACTTAGCTCAGATAACTTTCTTCTCGGGCTGGGATTGATGAGGAGCGGTTTAAAATCAAACCAAAATAGTGGTTGAAGAGCTACCTATTGACACATCCAGACAACTTGGTTCCGCAGTCGCCGGCACTTATAGCTAAGCTCTCGATTGATGTCCCTGGATCTTGATGACCTCGTTTTTTTGCCGGACTATGGAACTGGTTCTGACGGGGAGTTTGTCTCCCTTATCACGGATGAAGCCCCAATTCCAGACACGCCGAAAAAACCAAAAATGCACCTTAGGCCTGAGCAAATATCCTTAAAGACCGTAGAAGTTCGAGATTCGCGCATTGATATCGTAATGCGCCATGGCAGGGTTATTTCAATAGACATTTTGATCAAGGAAATGCTCGAGGCGAAGCCTGGGTCTATGTCGGCAGGAACACTTGCCTGGGCTCTTATCGTAAGGCTAACCTTAACCCAGATCGCTAGGGGCGAAGTAGGTCCAGGAATTGATGACAGAGGCCAAATACGGTGGTGGCCAACCAAGCCAACTGGAACGGCGGGCACCCTCTACCAACGACTGCTTTCTGACATCCCACTCGGCTTGCACAAAGTTGCCGAGGAATTACCGGGGGAGAAATTAGAGAGCTTTGCTCCTTCGAAGCCAATCAAAATTCAAGAGCCGTCCAGGTTGCTCGAAATTGCAAGGCGTACGCTGGTAGATAAATTTGTACGAGTATCAGGGATGGAACTTCTATTTCCCAATGAGCCGCTCGTTCGCCTAAAACCTTACTCCTTAGGCGATTCTGGAGAGAGTATTAGGATCAAGACCTGGGTCGATGCCGTCAACCAGCGGCTTTCGCCTTTGGTGAAGGTCGGCTTTCGCCTCGAGCTGACAGACGAATTTGTAAAAAGGAAACAGATAGATCCGAAGGCGAGTTTGATTCCTTTTGCCACCTCTCAACGTGACCCAAGCCTCCAAGTGGACGTTGCCGACTTTGAGGCCGCTCCGATAACCATTAGGAAGATGTTTAACGACTCTTTCCCTGAAGATGTACTAGTGGCGCTGCACAAGGCGGCCAAGGTATTTCCTCCAATTGCCAAGTCAATGCGGGCAAGGTCACTTAGCCAAGTCCAACTTCAAGCCGATGAGCTTGACGAACTCCTTGGCTGGGGAATTGGGGCCCTCGACCAAAGTGGCTTTGCAATTCTTCTGCCAAAAGAGTTACTGGTGCCGTCAATTACCTATCTAGGCAGGATCCCAGAGGCTCCATCGAAATCGGCAGCTTCCACCGGAGTATTAACCATGGGGTCAATCTTGGACGTCGACGTTAGGCCATCAATATTCGATCAAGAACTCACCGATGAAGAGATCAACGAAATAGCCCATGCAAAAAGATCTGTGATCAGGTTCCGGGATCGCTGGCTGAGGGTGAATCAGGAGCTAGTTGATCGCCTCACTTCATATAAGCCAACAACTGCTGAGTTTATAGCGTCGGCTCTGATGGGAAATACCGACCCGAACGAAAGTCAAGTAAAAGTCGTGCCCGCCGATGACCTAGCGTCGATAGTCGACAAAATAGCCCTAGCATCATCCACTGGCTTCGAAGTCTCCGAGCCACCTGGACTTGAAGCAACACTTCGTCATTACCAGAGACGGGGACTTGGATGGCTGAGTGCACTCTGTGATGCGGGCATTGGCGGATGCCTCGCCGACGACATGGGCCTCGGTAAGACTATCCAAATCATCGCCCTCCATCTCTCTCAGCAAGCGAAGGGACGGGGACCAACCCTGGTTGTATGTCCTACTTCAGTGGTGGCTAATTGGGCTAAGGAGTTTGAGCGATTCGCCCCGGAAGTTACCGTGAATCGATATCAAGGTGCACAACGGGCCTTGGACGAAGTACCTCAGAACGGCGTCGTCATAACCACCTACCAAATTGTGCGCCAGGAAATTGACCTACTTAGTGAGTTACGTTTTGGACTTCTCATTGCCGACGAAGCACAGTACATCAAAAATCACTTTTCAAAGACAGCGAGAGCCATTAGACAAATTCGATCGTCGGTTCGCATAGCCCTAACCGGAACACCGGTAGAGAATCGCCTTTCGGATCTATGGGCAATTTTAGACTTTGCACTCCCTGGTCTTTTCGGAACTTGGAAACACTTCTATGAGCGTATTGTTGTGCCGATTGAACGCCAGAACGATCAGCGCGCTGCCAACCAACTCGCCGCACAGATAGGGCCATTTTTGCTTAGGAGGAAAAAATCAGACCCTTCGATTGCACCTGAGTTGCCTGAAAAAACCGAAACGGAACGGATAGTCCAACTGACCGCTGAGCAGGTGAGCCTATACCGGGCTGTCGTGGAAGAAGCACTAAGTGAGATACGAAATTCAGATGGAATTTCCAGACGTGCAATGATTCTGTCGCTCCTTACTTCGCTTAAACAGATCTGCAATCACCCTGCACAGTTTCAGAGGGAACCCGGACCGCTCGCAGGTAGGTCTGGAAAACTTGAAGCCCTGGTCGAGATCGTCGAGTTGGTTACACAAGAGGGTGAAAAGT
>JAKCBW010000034.1 GCA_021842145.1 Actinomycetes bacterium | reverse complement strand
ACAGTGCCGCCCGTATGAGTCCTGTCCCCGTGGTGGGGACAGGGGAGACTCGACGGCTGGGGAGCGAAAAGAAAAGGAGTGCTTAAGAATGTTTAAGTATTCTGGAGCGGCTTCCACGGAGCAGGGCTCGCCCAGCGCACTTGACGGGTCCGCATCTTGAACCGCACCTCACGGGGGCGGTGAGCGATCTTGCCGGAGAGAGCAGTTCAGACGGTTTGAGCAGTGCGAGAGGTTACTGACGGCTATTAATCCTCAAATTGAGTTTGGGCAGGGGAGCAAACAACAGAAAGCTGGATCTTTTATATTTTATACGACCGGGGCTGCGGTTTTCCGGCGATACGACTAGAGGGCCTGATTTGTGAATTCGTAGGACCTCTCTAGCGTTGCCACCATGACCTCATACCTTGAGTACCAGCTCTTGCGCCCGTTGAGCTGCGCTGCGACGTGCGTCTCGAGCTGCTTGAACGAGCTGGCGGAGGCTTCGTCGCTCCAATAGGAAACGGTGATCCCTTGGCCGGTCACCGGGTCGCGGACCGAGTGAATTCCCAGGTATCCTTCGGCTTTTTCTGCTAGAGCGAGCATCTTTTCTGACATCTCCTCATATCCGTCATCTTCTGCGCAGCGGCGAGTACTGAAAAAGATAACGGCGACCGCGGGAGGTTCAATCATAGATTGATCCTATCAATTTAGAAGTAAAAGTCACTGAGAAGGTATCTATCCAGTGCCTCTGCAGAAGACGCTCAAGAACTCTCGGGATTACACATTAAATGCGGATCTCGCTGGGCTTTATCCACCAGGACAAAAGCGCCAGACTATGTTCTTGGGCGAAGATCATGCTCGGAGTTTAACCGACACTTTGACCCAAGTCGCTCGGCAGGCGAGGTCATACGGTTGCCGACCTATTTTCAATGGAAAAGTCGTTTTAGCAGATTTTCTAGACAAGTTGTCAAACTCGGAGCCGTAATGACTTTTATGCCGGTCTTTTCGAGGCTAATTTTCGAGAAAGCTCCTATATGCACCTACTATTATTTCGGCGGCCCTAGATATCTCGTGCGAAGTTGTGGAGCGTCCCAATGAGAGGCGCACAGCTCCTTGAGCTACCGACGTCGGCACTCCCATCGACAACAGCGTCGCTGACGGGACGTCTAGGCCAGCGTGGCAAGCAGATCCGGTCGAAGCTGCAACGCCGTCTGCTCGGGTCAGAAGTTCGCGCCCGGAGACCGATGGGAACGACACCATTAGGGTATTGGGAAGTCCACCGGACTTCGGGGAGTGCCTGATTAGTCCCGTAACCTGTTGTGAAAGCAGTCGCCACAACTCATCGGTCAGCCCTCTGAGCCGCTTCTCTTCACCTTCAAGGCGATCTTTGGCAAGCAAGCAGGCGGCGCCGAGGCCAACTATTTGGGCGACATTTTCTGTTCCCGGGCGCATTCCTCCCTCCTGGCCAGCACCAAGGAGAAGTGGGCTAAGCGCAGTTCCGCTACGTATATACAGTGCCCCGACGCCTTTTGGAGCGTAGACCTTGTGGCCGGCAATCGACAGCAGGTCAACCCCCAGCGCATCGACATCCACTTGGATTTTGCCGATCGCTTGAGCGGCGTCGGTGTGGATTAGCACTCCGAATTGCCTCGCTTTTCGAGCCGCCACTTCTACCGGCATTATCGAGCCGATCTCGTTCTGGGCGAACATGAGGGTCAAGAGTGCTACATCTTCTCCCAGTGCGCCAATTAGAGCCTCTGGGTCGACGAATCCTGCTGCAGAGACTCCCAGGCGGGTAACAGTCCAACCTTCGCTTTCAAGCAGTGCGCAAGGAGCAGCGGTAGCGGGATGTTCCACTGTGGAGGTGACTATGCGACGCCGAGAGGGGGCCGCGCTGATCGCAGTTCCTCGGATGGCGAGGTTGTTGGACTCGGTCCCTCCTGAAGTGAACACAACCTCCTCCGCTTTAGCTCCAATCAGCGAGGAAACCTCCGTGCGGGCCTTATCGATCGCTTCACGGGACCGATGTCCAAGTGCGTGGTCGCTCGATGGATTGCCGTAGAAGTCTTTGAGAAAGGGGAGCATGGCGTCCAGGACTTCATCGGCTATCGGAGTCGTTGAATTGTGGTCCAGGTAGATCGGGTCGGAATCTTCTGTGCGACTCACAGCCACCTCCTCATGACGTTGTATTCGAATACTACCTTTGCGATGTGAGAACGGCGAGAAGGCGACTTGACGTTCACTTTAGGGGACGGAGGTGCGTAGAAATTGCCTGAAGCGTAGCTAGCCCTGTGAAAGTCTGACTCCAAAAAGCACCCACCGTGTCCATCGAAGGCCGCAATATGGGAGTCGCCCTTGATCATCGATGCAATGTTGTCCGCCACGACTAGCGCCTGTGAATGAGCGAAAACGCCCGCCCGAGGCAGTGGCTTGCCAATTTGAAGGGGAATATTTGTATTGTCGCCGATAGCGTAGACCCCTGGGAACTGGGTCAGAAGACTATTTGGATCGACCTCGATCCACCCTGTCGATCCGGCGAGCTTTGAAGTGCTTAGCACACTCGGTGGTTTGATCGGCGGCATATATGCGAGGAGGTCGAATGAGACGCTCTGTCCGTCTGAGAAGTGCAAAAGGCCATTTTCTGCCGAGGTTATTTGGTGTGAGGGGTAGTAATCGATCGACCGCCGGTGCAAGATCTCCTTGACTGCTTCGGACACGTTGCTTCCCGCTACGGCCAGCGGAGCGGGCTCCGCTGCGTGCAATTCTATGTCAACTCGTCCCCTTATCCCTTTTCGGCGCAGCATGGCATCTATCAATAGTGCGGATTCGTAGGGGGCCGCCGGACAACGGTAAAGGGCGGCGGCGGTGTTTATCACCACTTTGCCACGTTGGATTTCGGGGATTGACCGAGATAGGGATTCCGCTCCCAAAAGGGTGGCAAATGTAGTACCCGAATCCGCTAGCCCCGGAATTGATTCGGCGTTGTAGTCGGCTCCCAGAGCTACTATGAGGTGATCGCCATAGATCTCCCGCCCTTGGACCGTGACCTTACGCTCTACGGGGTCGATTTCTTCGATGTTGCCGATCTCTAGGTCGATCCCCCGACGCTGCAAGCCCGATAGTGGCTTGGTTATTTGACTCGCTTTGCGCGCACCCGTCATCACCCACAGGTAGGAAGGAGCAAATGAGAACTCTGGGTGCTTATTTATGAGGGTTATGCGGTGCTCGCCGCCAAGACGGCGTCTCAGCCGATTGGCGGCTGCGATTCCCCCTATCCCTCCCCCAAGGATTACGACGCTGTCGTTGTTGGAGCCTTTCGACTTCGTCACTAGAAGACCAGGACTTTATCAGCACTTACGGTTAGTTCACCCAAAATGTCCATTGTGGACTTCTGAGCCCCTTCGACCAGTTCCCCCTCGGTGAGGCCCCTAGCGTCCATGCACGTTCCACAGATGCTTACCTTCCCACCTTTTCGTAGTGTGCTCGAGAGCATTCGTTCTAAGTTGTAGTATCCATTCGGCGTGACCTGTCCCGACTTCGCTGCACTAGTTGCGTCTCCCATGAGGAAGATCTGAAGGTCAACTTGCTCATGTTTTGTGAGCAGATTTATCGCTAGCCGGAGTCCGTTGTAGACCCTCTCCGTTCCATAAGGGGGATCATTTAGTATCATCAGAACCTTCATTTCAACCCTTCTTTTCCCTCAACATTTTTGACCTGTCATAAGTTCTTGAGCCTCCACGCCGACAGTTTCCTCAGCGATGCTTGCTCATTCTCCAAAGACGCCGCCCTTTTGGCGGCCGGTGAAGCCGACTGGAACCCGGTGCCATACCCGTATCTGACGGTAGAGAACCAAGAAACGAGTTCGAGATATCAATCGTCGGGTTGATTCTTCTATCGTGACTCCGCTCTTAGAAGCATTTGGCAATCGGTGTGGATGCTGCTCATTGTTAGCGCTAACCCGTACGACGAAATTTGAACCCCAAACATCAAATTGCATGCTCAGCCTGGCAAAGCGCCTCCTCCTCTTCCATTGTCATCCCATTGTCATCCCATTGTCATCCCATTGTCAGCTTCATCCTGGTGCATATATCGCCGTTACGCCTCATCGCCGATCACTAGGCTCAGCCCGGCGGCCCGCCAATCTGCTGGGCCCCCAGCCAATCGCTCTGCTTGAAAGCCTGCAGAACGAAACTTTGCGACGGCTTGGGCAGCTAGTACGCAGTAAGGCCCTCGGCAGTATGCGACGACTGAGCTAGCTGGATTCATCTCGGAGATGCGTTCAGAGAGTTCTTCGAGGGGGATTGATATGGCACCAGGTAGGTGGCCTGCCTCGTATTCCAGCCTTGGACGGACATCTACTACCATCACTCCAGCCTCGTAGCGATCTAGTAACTCTTCTAATCCGACCGGATCAGCCCCGTCTATCTCGGAGAAGAATGCTTCGGCTAGTCGATTTACCTCCGCTATTCGAGACTCTGCAAGTGTTCGTAGTGCCACATAGCCAGCGACAACCGATTCGTCGGCTACTCGATAGGTGATTTGCAGACCCTTTCGAGTAGAGGTTAACATTCCGGCATCCCGAAGTATGTGGAGGTGGCGCGATGTATTTGCCACCGACATCCCTGTCACTTCGGCGATCGAATCGACTCTACGTTCTCCCTGGGAGAGTAGATCGATTATCTCCACTCGCTTGGGGCTGGCTAGGGCGGAAGCAACACGTGCGAACTGCTCGAAAATTGCATCTTTGAACTCGCGACCCTTCATTCCCACCTAAATTCAAGTAATCAATTGAATAGTAGACTAGCTCTATTCTCTGATTCTCGTACCTTGCCTCAGTAATGGTAGGATTTAAATTTCGGTTATAGATTTGAGATAGGCTCCGACGATGAGGTGTCTTTGGATACGCATTCTTCTCGAAGTTAGAAGACTCGAGCTTTTCTGCTTGCCGCCTGCTTCTGCCGCATCCACCGAAACGCCCGATATTTCTTGGACTGGCGATGAATGCCATGAAACCCTGCAACAGATGCAAAACGAGCGTGAGTTGATGCCCATCCTGCTCAGACGGTTCATTTAACGAGTTTCATGTTTGGCCTGACGTTCGCCGGTGTGCGAAGTCACCTCTAGCGGTTGATAAATCACGGCCGGCTGAGGTTCCCTCGCTAAAGAGGATTCTGATAAAAAGGGCCAAGTATCTCAGCAAAAGGCCTTGATCGTGACTTAACTATGTAGTGAGTTCGAACAAGCTGGATCAATGCCACGAACGGGGGCCCGTGCGCCAAAAGCAACTTAAGCTATCCGGCCAGGAAGGTGAGCTGGGAGTCGACGAGGAAATCGACTTCGCCCGATGGTATGAGAAGACTTATCCAAGACTCCTTGCCACCATGCTGCTCGTTATTGGCGACCTCGATGAAGCGAAGGAGGTTGCCGATGAAGCCTGCTCTCGCGCTCTTTTGCATTGGCCCCGAATTGGTGCGACAGAGCGACCCGAAGGATGGACTTATCGGGTTGCCTACAACGTTTTTCGACGCCGAGCGAGGCGGCGAGCCCTCGAAAGACGGCTCTGGAGCCGCCAAACCCAACGTCCCAACGTCCCAGCTCCGGCCGGAGAGCTTTGGCTTTTGGTCAACGAACTTCCGCGACGCCAACGAGAGGTAGTAATGCTTCGCTACGTTGCGGATCTCACCGAAAGCGAGATCGCAGCAGCGCTAGGCGTTGCACGCGGCACAGTTTCCCGGACATTAGGTGCGGCCCGAACAAAACTCGCAGACGCTCTTGCGGAACCACCAGCCTTTTCAGATGAAAGTCCCGTATCTACCGAGCAAAAACTGTCCCAATTGCCACGGATGCCCCCTCAAACCGGAGAACGGCGAGAAGGCGTATCTTCGCCATCACTTGATCTAACCCAGCAGGCCAGCGAAGCACAGACACACGAAGGAGCGAAATGTCACGATTAACCGACCTCACTGGGTCTCTGCTTGAGACGCCACTTGTCGAGACGCCATCATTTGCCTCGCTGCGCGAGCGGGCTGACCGCCGACGTCGAGATCGCCATCGCAGTGGCTTGATCGTCGCCGCTGTAGCGATTGTAGGGGCTGGCCTCCTCGGAAGCAATATCCACTTGATTGGCGCCAACACTCCAAAAGCACCATCACTTAGCTCCCAAGTCACGGCGTTCGACAGCCCTGGACCTGCGCACCTTCTCAATGGAGAGGTTACACTAAGCCCACTCCCAGCTGGTTGGAAGCTCCTATCCGACAGACAGACCAACGTCACTACTAGACCTGCGAACTACACCCGATCGATCACTTATGCCGATACCTCAGCCAACAGCGGAGCTTCGCTCACTGTGATCATTAATCAGGGAGTCGACAATCCAGATTTCGTAACGCCGCCACCAGGGGGCATTGCGAACGCCTCGGTACAAACAGTGACGGTCGATGGACATCAGGCCCTTTTACTGCGAGTATCGAATCGATCGGTCTTCACCGTTTCTGCAAAGAAGGCCGATGGAACACGAACCATAACCATTGTTGGTGGTGCCTGTGCAAAGACGAATGCGAGTGCTAGCACCAACCAGCCCTCGCAGTGTGCCGCAATGAAAGGACTTCCGCAACTTGGCTCCCTGAACGGCCCGGCACCGACACCATCTAGTGGGCACGCTCCCCAACTGGTTTTGCAATGGCAACTAAGTCCGCTGCTCGGAGTGCAGATGGGCAGCTCTGGCCTCAGTGTCCCGGAGCTCGAGGCTTTTGCGTCTGAATTGGTGATTCGGCCGTCACTTGATAACTGCATGCCGGGAGGGAATCCTATCGATACCGGACAGTGTGCGCCAGGGGTCATTGCGTCACCACCCATTACCACACCCCAGATTCCCATTGGTGGAACAGAACTCGCCTATGGTACCATCGCTCACCAGCCTTGGGTGCTTTCGGCCTCGGAGAACTCCGGCAATTCGTGGATGGAACTCGTCTATGCCAACGAGGTGGTCACCTCGAGCGGTAGTTCACGGCCGACGACCATGGTGAATTGGGACAATGCGAGCAATGGTGAGACCTTCTTCTCTGGAAGCGTACCGAGCTGGGTCACCAGTCTGACCGTGTCCGGCCCAAGCGAACAGCGGACTGCCCTTCTCCCCGCCGTGTTGAATGGTTGGCGCTTCTTCATCATACCGATGGGCATCGCCACGGCATCGTGCAATGCGGTCTGTTATGAACCCATAGCCGCAACGTTCTATGACGGGACGACCGTCGTCGGGCACGTGCGGATAGCGACTACGGAGGCGAGCTTCGGAGGCTTTAAGCTCAAGCGACCCAATTAGGCCCCATGAACTCGCGGTCTTTGAATAACTCAGCCGTGAATTCCAAAGCTGGCTTTCTCGGCCTTGGCGGTCAATTCTCAAGAATTTGCCGGATCCAATAGTGGATTCCAAAGTGCCAGACCGATGGAGCACCTGCTGGTGGACCTTCTCGCCTATATGCAAACTTGACCTTTTTTGTGAAACAGTTAGCGGGACTTTCGTGGCCAAGGAGAGCCGCCGCAGCCAGCGTGAACACCCGTCGGCACTCGTTTTGTACGCCCTATAAGTTCCGGCTTTCGACCGCTTCCAGCCGCGGCTACAACTACGCGAGCCCTTCCCTCACCACAGTTGCTCGACCAACTGGGTGTCACTGCTCCGTCACGAGGGCGTGCGGCACGGTAAATCGCTTTAGGAGCAGCTCTTAGTGGTCGAAGGTCTGAATCCAACTGCTCCATTGGGTCCGATCCAGCCGACCCTGGTATTCTGGGCGGTCACCGAGATCCATACGTCTAGCAGACCCGATCCTCCCGGGAGTTCGTTGGCCCACCACCGCCCATCGATGTAGTCGTTGGTGCAAGTACTGTCCAGTGTGTAAGCGTAGTACCTTCCGGCGACCATGCCGGGACCGCAAGGAGGGGATGCCTCGGTACCGAGACAAGACCCGTCCGGGCCACTTCCGCTTCCCGGTCCGGGGGGCGGGCCACAGAAAGCACCGCCGATCCATGCTGGAAACTTGATTGCAGGACAAGTCGGCATAGTGATCGGTCCGGTGGTTAGCGCTCGATGTCCGGGTGTAAGCATGAGGCCCGAACTGATGAGCCGAGAGCTAGCCCATAGCGTCCCGGAGAGTATCGGTCCTGATGGCGGCGCTTTAGGGACCAGCAGCTCGGGCAAGTTCACCCATGACCCGCCAGCGGGATCAAACGCCCCAGCGTACCCGCCGACTGCGTAACCGGTGGATGTCAGGTATGGAGTGATGGCTATTAGCCTGCGACCGGTCCAGGCGAACGATGACGCCCCATTTCTTAGGACGGCGTTCGCCGCTATCGGCGACCACTGGCCCGTCCTTATTTGGAATAGCGAGGACGTCCCGGCCATCCGAGCGGGACAGCTCATATCTGGCAGGCATGAAGTGCCGCCAACTAGCGCAATGGATGTTCCCATCGATACTGCCGTCGAGTCGTAGATCGAGATGCGGCCGGGTGGCATCGGCCCGGGTTGCCAGCTTGACGATCCTGGTTTCCAGCGGAGCGCCTGGACTTTGGCCGAGATCTCCCTGCAGCCAGCTCCGCACGACTGAGATAGCTGGCGAGTGATCCAAACGTAGAGGGTACCCGCCGCCCAAGCAGGCGTCACTCCGACTGGCTCCTCTTTGCTCTCAGATCCGACGGCAACAATTGGTATGGCGGGGAATACGCCCCATCGGTTGGTTGCGGGGTTGTATGTAGCGCCATTCAGCGAGACTGTAGCCGAATGGCCCTGACCTCCGATGACAATCAGTCTCGCCCCGCTCCAAAGTACCTGGGCGTCAGAGCGTGTGCCGATTGGTGGCGGTGCGAGTCGCTTCCATCGCCAGGTCGTCGGATCGAATCCAAACAAGACGTTGTGTGCCGATCGCACGGTCAGTCCAGAGGTCGAACCCCCTACGATGACCTCGTTCCCAGTCCAAGTCGTCGATTCGACCATGAAGTCGACCGGTGCAGGCGGAATCGAACGCCATGATCCGCCCACTGGATTGAGTGCGACTCCCCACTCCGAGCTCCCCATTGTCGGCTTAGCGGTAACCGTCCCGCAACAATGGCTGGGGATTCCCCAAGCGATCACATACTTGCCCGTCCATGCCGCCAGGTGCCAGTTCCTTACCGCTCCTCGGCGTGGAGGGGTAATCGTCGACCATCGACCACCCGCAAGATCGACGGCCGGTCCCGCCCCAGCGCGGAGCGCGAGAGAGGACCCGTCTGGGGCACCCGGCGTTGCCCGGCTCCCGGGACCACCACCGAAGCCGCTTCCCGCAACTGTCAGGCCGATGCCAGCCCCGAGGGTGCAGAGTGCGATGACCACAGACACGACCAGCCAGCGCCGCTGGCGTCGTGCTTTGGGGGTCGCTAAATCCGACAGTCTTGTCGATAGCGTCGTGTTGGACTTCGGTAGCAAAGGAGTCATGATGGCCATTGCCCAGTCGCCATAATCATGGCAACGAGTGCTCTTTTGTCTCTGTGACCCAAGCTTCGGGAATCGCTCACCAGAGCCATCGGGCGATCTCCTCCGGCCTGTAGGTATAGGTGATCTTGTGTCCCGGGACGAGGTCTGAGGAACCTTCGTTACCTAAGACGCGAAGGGGGCGGATAAAACTGTCCTTGTTGATGGTCATGATCTCGGCGAGGTCCTTGGCAAGCGACTGACGATCGCCCGTATCTTTCACGCATTTGGCGATGGCTCGGCCAAATCCAGCTGCCGTCTGCTCGTGCAAAGCCATTGGACCGGGGCGCTTAACACGAGATTCCATCGAGCTAATCATACTGCTACCGACAGCTATTCGCCGGGCAACCTCTGATCTGGAAAGTGATAGGTGCTAATATTTCGCCAAAGCCGGTAGGGACGGTTGGGCAACCGCCGAATGGGCGCTCTGATATTTGACGGAGGACAGAAGAAATCCCTATGTGCGGAGAGTTTGACCCGGCTCAGATAGACCGAAGGCCTCCTTTGGACTTGATTCGACCCAGTCAACCCAAACATCAACCCAAACATCAACCCAAACATAAACCCAAAGGAGACCAATCAACTGTCTTGCCAGAAGAATGGAGACTGGAACTATTTGAGGTGTATGGCTTCACAAAAATATAAGGTCGAACTCCAATTTGTGCGCGATCGACGAGATGACGCTAGGAATGTCTTCGCCTCTCCTCGGAGCGGGCTTCCGCATCGAGAGGGTCCTCCTGCCGGCTCGTTCTCGCACCATAAGATGTTTCATCACGAGATCAGCCCCGAATTTTTCGACGGAGTCCTACCGTGTCCAGCGAGTTGGTTGACCCAAGCCCGAAGGTTTGAGTCAACGAGCGTGTGGCGCCCCCGGCAGGATTCGAACCTGCGCACCCGGCTCCGGAGGCCGATGCTCTATCCCCTGAGCTACGGGGGCTCAAGACTTGACTAGTCGATCTTAGTTGCCCAATTAGCATCGAAGCCTCGCGGCGAGGCTGCTCCTAGGCTGATGTTGGGGTAGTAAGTGCCTGGACGGCCAAAATTGAAAGGTAGATGATGGCAAAGCGTGAGATTCAGATCGCATCGGCGATCGAACGGGCGCTGACGGAATTGGGTATTTCGCCGCCGGATGCGGGGGTTAAAGTCGAGAGGCCCGCCCGGCTCGAACATGGTGATTACGCAACATCGGTAGCATTAGAACTTTCCAAGTCGCTTGGCAAGAGTCCGAGGAGCTTAGCTCAGGAGATTATCGAGACGAGGGCAATTTCAGAGATTCCCCATCTCAAAGGTATCGAGCTCGCCGGTCCAGGTTTTATAAATTTTCGCCTTATGGACTCACACCTCTATGAATCGCTCGTGGAACTACTCGGACAGGGCGAGGCTGATTTCGCTAGCAGTGACTTCGGCAAGGGCCAAAAGATTCAATTGGAGTTCGTCTCCGCTAACCCAACGGGGCCCTTGCACGTCGGAAATGCCTGGTGGGCCTCTTACGGCGACGCTATCAAAAGGGTGCTGCTAAGAAGTGGCTTTGACGTAAAGACCGAATACTACGTCAACGATACCGGAGGACAGATCAGAACCTTGGGAGAGTCCCTCCTCGCTAGGCGTTCCAATCAGGCCCCCCCGGAGGACGGCTATCAGGGCGAATACGTCGTAGATCTCGCAAAGAGATACCAAGGACCTGACGACGTATCTGAAGCGGGAAAGTTTGCTGTGAAGGAGAACTTGGCTGCAATCAAAGAAAGCCTACTGAACCTGAACATAGGCTTTGACGAGTGGTTTTCTCAGGCCTCTATCGAGGAATCAGGTGCAGTTGACGAGACCATCGAGATCCTTGCATCTATGGGTGCGACCTACGAAAAGGATGGAGCGCTCTGGCTTGAGGCGACGAGGTTCGGCGACAATAGGGATCGGGTGCTGCGTAAATCAGACGGATACTTCACCTACCTGGCCGGAGATATCGCATACCATCGAAATAAGTTTCTCGTTAGGGGCTTTGATCGGGTTATAGATATCTTTGGAGCCGATCACCATGGCCAAGTCGCATCCTTAAAGGCGGCTATGAGCGCACTAGGTATCGACCCGGATCGCCTCGAAATATTGATCGGCCAGATGGTGTCTCTGGTAGAGGGCGACAAGTTGGTCAAATTCTCCAAGCGTGCAGGAAACATCGTCTCCATGGAGTGGCTAGTTTCCGAGCTCGGACCTGCGGTCACCAGGCTACTTTCGCTCTCCTCGTCCTTGGATCGTGCTGCGGTGATAGATATTGAGGAGGCCAAGAGCACCTCAATGGACAACCCCGCCTACTACATCCAGTATGCCCATGCGAGGATAGCTTCGATATTCAGGGTCGCCGAATCGAAGGGTGTATCACTTAAGGAGTTGGAAGAGGTCCAATTCGAAGTTCTCAAGACCGCTAGGGAACTTGAACTTATTCGGACCTTGATAAGTCTTCCGGACGTGGTCAGAGACGCCGCAATTTCTCGAGCACCCCAGCGAGTGGTGGCCTGGTTGAAGGCGGCTGCCTCGGCATTTCACGGCTTTTACCACGACTGCCCGATCCTCGCCGAAGGCGTAGAGGAGGATCTACTACAGGCGAGGCTGCAACTAGCGAGGGCTTGCCAAATAGCGTTGAGGGTCGCACTCGACCTCGTCGGCATTGAAGCCCCCGAGCAGATGTGATGATGAAGGAACTTTCGAGGGGCGATCGGTCTGACGCGATGCCGTCGATAAGGCATTCGTTTCCGATGGGACTTCTTCCATCTGGCGCCTCGATACGCTCGGGGAGTCTCTACGTCGCTGGTGTGGAGATCAAAAGGGTCGCAGAGGAGATCGGTACGCCATTTTTTATCTACGACGAAGACCACATCAGGACGACTATCAGAGACGCAAAGGGAGCATTTAGCGGCGACATCGCTTTTGCGTCCAAGGCCTTCTTGTGTAAAGCGATGGCCCAATTAGCCGACGAAGAGGGAATATTGCTCGACGTCGCTTCGATGGGTGAGATGTACGTAGCCCACGCTGGTGGATTCCCCGGTGACCGGATGATCCTCCATGGAAACAACAAGTCGGATCAAGAACTGGCTTTTGCCCTCGAAATAGGGGTTGGAAGGATCGTGATCGATTCTTTCGATGAAATTGACCGACTCGAGTCACTGGCTAAAGCCGATGAGCCGGTATCTGTTTGGCTGCGGGTGACCCCGGGGGTTGAAGCACACACCCACGAGTACGTGATGACCGGCCAAGAAGACACCAAATTCGGATTCTCCTACTCCGCTGGAGCCGCAGAAGAGGCAATAGAACTACTCCTTTCATCGAAAAAGATCCGCCTGCTCGGCCTCCATTCACATATCGGTTCACAGATATTTATGCTGGACAGTTTCAAGGCCCAGTTTGATGTGATGGCCGAGTTGATCAAGCGATACGGATTTTTGGAGCTCAACCTAGGTGGAGGACTTGGGGTCGCTTATATCGATGGGGAAGAGGCCCCAGCTATCGCAGACTGGGTTTCGATGGCCGAAAGCTATGCCAAGAACTCGGGACTCCCCGACAATTTGAGGTTAGTTCTCGAGCCGGGTAGGGCGATAATAGCGAGGTCGGCGATAACCGTCTATCGAGTGGGCACGATTAAAAGGCTCAAAGGGATTAGGACTTACGTTTCGATCGACGGGGGGATGAGCGACAACCCGAGACCGGTTCTCTACGAGAGTGGCTATGAGGCTATCCTCCCGGAGAGGATGAATGACGTTTCGGATACCATCTACACTATCTCGGGCAAGCATTGCGAATCCGGGGATATCGTGGTCTCTTCGGCGCTTTTGCCGTCCGACCTTGCGGTTGGAGAACTTTTGGCGACCCCGGTTACGGGGGCGTACGGGTATTCGATGGCTTCGAACTACAACAAGGTCGGTAGGCCGCCGGTTGTTTTCGCTAAAGATGGCCGGTATCGAGTTGTTGTTAGAAGGGAAACTTTGGGTGACCTGTTGCGTCTCGAACAGTAGCCTTTAGGTCCGAGGGATCAAGAGAGAAAGCTTTGGTGGCCATCGAATGAGATTGGGGCTTTTGGGGTGTGGGAACGTAGGCTCCTCCTTAGTTAAGCTGATCTTTGAGAATCAGAGTTCAATCAAGGAGAAGAGCGGCGAATCTATTGAGTTGGCCGCTATCGTCATCAGGGATCCTAAGGCTTTTAGACCAAGTTGGATTCCCAAGGAGCTCCTGACCACCGACGCTATGTCGGTTATAAATGACCCCGAGATCGACGTGATCGTAGAGGTCATGGGGGGGATACACCCGGCCAAGGAGTACGTTGAAGCCTCACTGATGGCCAAGAAGTCGGTGATTACGGCGAATAAGGCCCTTCTGGCC
>JAKCBW010000195.1 GCA_021842145.1 Actinomycetes bacterium | reverse complement strand
GTAGGGCATTTGAACTAATTGGAGCAAAGATACCCCTGTAGCCAGCATCGAAAGTACCAAAATACGCCATTTACCGAGGTCAGAGGCATGCTATGTTGCTTTGTGGGATTAAGCTCAGATTAGCTCTGCTCTCCAGCTAGACGCGAGGCCGTGGACCGCTGGTAGAAGGTCTGCGGAAACAGCCTTTGAGAAGATGAACCCCTGACCGTACTCGCACTTTAGGCCGGTAACCATTGCGAGTTGATCCCGGGTTTCGATACCTTCTGCGATAACCGTCATATTTAGCACGTGGCACAGGGAAACCATCGCTTCTAATAGACGCCTAGCGTCGGGGCTAGTTTGAGCGGGACTGACGAAACTTCGGTCGATCTTTATTATGTTCGGTCGTAGTTTGGCGAGGTAGCTGAGTGATGAATAACCAGTGCCAAAGTCGTCCAGCGCAACCGACGCTCCGAGGTTCTTGAGTTCCGATATCGTTCTGATGGTCGAATCGATATCGATCAAAGCTACGCTCTCGGTGATTTCCAGGACTAATCGGCCGGCGGGAAATCCGTTAGCATAAAGTACCTCTTTGACCATCTCGATGAGGTTCTGATCGTGGAACTGCCGAGCAGAGAGGTTGATGGCGACATACGGCGGGCAGGTGTTAGGTTGCGTTCCAGGCCAGGTGCTGGCCGACTCTACCGCCTTTGAAAGCGCAAAGGATCCGAGTTTTAGTATCAAGTCGCTGTCTTCGGCAATGGGAATGAAGATCTCGGGAGAAATCCATCTGCCATCAGGTGTTTTCCAGCGCATCAGCGCTTCGTAGCCTACTATTTCGCCAGTGCAAAGCTCAACGATTGGTTGGTAATGCATCGAGATTTCATCATGCGACAGGGCATGGCCGAGATCTTGCACTAACTTGAAACGGCCGCTTGTCTTTTCGCTCATTTCTGGCGCGAAAACAACGTGGCGGGCTTTGCCAAGACGCTTGGCCTCGTACATCGCAGTATCGGCATCTTGGACCAACTTGGTGCAGTCGGTAGCGTCGGCTGACATGCAGATTACCACGCCGACGCTAGCGCCTTGGTTAATGCTGATTCCGTCGAAAACGAAGGGTTCTTCGAAGATAGCTAACAGGCGCCCCGCAATTGTTTCGGCATCTTCGGGTGTGCTCAGACCCTCCGCTAGGTAGACGAATTCGTCACCACCGAAACGGCATAGTGTGTCAGAGGAGCGGGCCACCTCTTCAAGACGCTTTGAAACCGCTATCAGTAACCTGTCTCCAATGTGGTGCCCGAGGGTGTCGTTCACCCCCTTGAAGTCGTCTAGATCCAGTAGGAAAACTGCGATTCCCTTGCCATCCCGTGAGGATCTTTCGTGTGCTGAAGCCATTCGATCCTGCAGAAGTACACGGTTGGGTAGTCCGGTGAGGGGGTCGTGTAGTGCTAGGTGAGATAGCTCAGTGGCGAGGGCTCGTTCTTCGGTTATATCCCTTATCGAGGTGATAAAGAAAGAGGGCTTTGCATCCTCGCCAAAAGCGACGGACCTGGACACCTCGACCTGAACTTCGTTCCCGTCCCTGTGGAGATAGCGCCTTATGTGGCGAGTCCTCAGTTGTTCACCCGATAGGAGACTCTTTCGGTGGGAAGTCGCCTCCTCCCTGTCTAGTGGGTGGACGAAGAGAGAGGATCCCTTTTCGGCCATCTCTTCGTTCGTGTATCCGACCATCTGGCAGAATGTCTGGTTTGCGATAACGAAGGTCCCATTGCCGTCGTGGAGCACCATACCTGCGGAGTTGTTTTCAAAGGCGAGCCGGAAACGCCGCTCGCTGTCTTCCATCTCCTTTGCTGCCGCCTTCTCGGCGGTGGTATTCCTGACCGAGGCGATCACGTAGGCGGGAAGTCCCGCTTGGTTTTTAGCCAGGGTTATTGAGACTTCGGCGTAGACGACACTTGCGTCTCTGTGTAGGAACTGCTTGGAGTATCGGAGCTGATCGACCTCGGCACTAACTATTTTCCTATTCGCCTCTTCGGTCAATGGGAGGTCGTCTGGGTGGGTGTATTCCAGAAAACTATGGCCGATTAGGTCATCCTCACTTCGCCCCAGCATCACACAGTAGGCTCGGTTTACTCGGATTAATCGTCCATCAAGGTTCGCTATCGCCATTGGTGACATGTTGCCGTCAAATGCGAGCCGGAAGCGTTCCTCGCTTTCGGTGAGCACGTCGGCCATAGCTTTTGCTTCTGAAGTCCTCCTTATTTTTTCAAAACGATCACCGACGATGACGGCAATGATCAGGACCAAGAGGAAGACACTCCACGCTGCCCAAAGCTCGGTAGCCGTGTGATGGAAGAGCAACTCTGCGGGAGCGAGCGCAACGATGCCCACCAGAACCGTAGAGAGCGAGCCGACCAGGCCGAATACGGAGCCAGTGTAGATGACGGGAATGAGCAGTAACAGTGCCCAAACGAAATCAGGGATCAGGACACTGCCGTGGTTTGAAATGATGTCGTCGGCCAAGTGGATTAGAAAGACCGCCAAGACCATCAGTTGCGAGAGCCAAAAGCGCCTGTCGGAAAAGGGCGGGTGCGTGGCAGCGCGAACAAACCTGCTGCCCGAGCTAGGCAAATCTGTATCAATTGGCTTGGCCTCATTCATCTGGCTACCCTGTTCGCCTCCATCTGCTTACCGCCTAAGTGTAAGCCGACAAAATCGGTCTCAAATTGCACAATTCGTGGGGGATACGTGGCATCAATGCTCTATTCGAGTTACCTTTATAAAAGA
>JAKCBW010000194.1 GCA_021842145.1 Actinomycetes bacterium | reverse complement strand
CCTAGGCGGCTACTCCGACGATTACGAATTCGAGTCGATCGCCCGCAAGCCCCAGCCGAGGCAGCTTCAGATCGCCGAGTTCTCGAATCCGATCACCCCCGAGGTACTGGACTACATCGACAAGCAGCCCGGCGACGTCGCAAAACTCCTCCGTATCTGGATGACCTCTAGGGAAGTCCGCTAATGCCCGAACTAAACGGTCCACAAAAGGCGGCGGCAATCCTCGTCCAGCTCGGTAATGACGTGGCTAATCGCGTCTTGAAGTCGATGAATGAGACTGAGGTAGTCCAACTCACCCTTGCGATCGCAAATCTTCCGCAACTCGAAACCGAAATGGTCAACGACATCGTCAACGAGTTCGTGGCGTCGATCTCGGGGATCGAAAGCGTCCGCCAGGGTGGTATCGACGCTGCCAAGGAGATGCTGACGGCTAGGTTGGGATCGACCGAGGCCGAGAGGATCTTGGAGCAATTTGCCGAGCAGGGCGAGGGAAACCCGTTGGGCTTTCTAGCACACATCGACCCGCATCAAGCCGCTTCTTTCCTCTCTGACGAGCACCCACAGACCGTTGCGGTAGTCTTCTCATACCTCCCCTCCGAAGTCGCCGCGCCAATTATGGCTTCGATGCCCGAGTTAGCCAGGGCACGCATCGCCAAGCGAGTCGCCAAATTAGAGAGGGTCGATCCGGTAGTCCTCGAACAACTCGCTTCCATCCTGCAGATGAAACTCGCTGGACTAGCAAAATCAGGGCCAACTTTTGCACGTGGCGGTGTCCAGACGATCGTAGACATCCTTAACCACTCGGAGCAAGGGATCGAAAAGAGGATACTATCCGACCTCGACGTAGTAGATCCCGAGCTAGCCGATCGGATCAGGTCGCAGATGTTCGTCTTCGAAGACGTAATGATGCTCGACGATCGAACGCTGCAGAGGGTACTTCGCCAGATCAGTCCGAAAGACCTCGCGGTAGCGCTCAAGGGTGTAAGCACATCGATGAGAGACAAGGTCATGAGAAATCTATCCGAGAGGGCCTCAGCGGACCTCGCCGAAGAGATCGAGGTACTCGGGCCACTGAGGGTGTCAACCGTGGAAGCGGCCCAGGCTTCGGTGGTCAAGGTAGTGCGCGAACTCGAATCCGCCGGCGAAATCGTACTCGCTAGGTCCACCGAGGAGATGATCAGCTAATGGCAGGGACGAGCTACTCCAACGGCACCTTCAGTGACCCCCAGGTACTGCGGGGCGGGGATACCACGAAGGTGGAGCCGCTGAGCCTTCCGAGGGTTGAGGACCTAAAGAGGACCGACGCAATGCCCGGCTCAGTAATCAACCAAATAACCCCAGATCTACATCAGGCCGTTTTAGACGCAGAGTCTTCTGGATACCAAAAGGGCTATCAAGCCGGCTTAGCGCAAGGCGCCCAGAGCCAGCGTGAGTCGGTCGAAATCCTACAGCTCAAACTCGCCCACCTAGAGGCGATACTCCAAAAATCCCTCCTCGAGCTGCAAGTGGCCGCTAAGGAAGGACTCAGGGTTCAAGAGTCAGATATAGCAAAATTTTCGCTGCAGGTCTCAGAGGAGATACTCAGCTACGAGTCCCACCTCGGTCCCGCTCGAGTAGAGCTCGCAGTGACCAAGGCCCTCGAGAACGTAGATCCAAAGGTAGACGTCACCTTGCGGGTAGCGCCGGTCGACTACGAGGCCGTAAAAGAGCTCTTCGATAGGTCCGGCGCCAATGAGCGAGGTGTCTCGGTGATCAGTGACAACTCCGTCGAGACCAGCGGGGTAATAGTCGAGGTCGGTGCGACCAGGATCGACGCCCAAATTTCTACCGCTATCGCCCGGGTGAGGGCGGTACTTTCCGACATGGGGGTCAAGAATTGATTTCGCAATCCTTGCAGGATCGCATACTCGGTGCTGCGCGTCCGGCTTCGACCGGAAGGGTCAGCCAACTCATCGGTTCGCACCTTGAGGTCGAGGGCGTGGACGCCGCAGTGGGTGAAGCGATCGAGGTAGAGGGGGACGAGTCACGCCTTTTAGCTGAGGTGGTGGCGCTAAGAGATAAGCGGCTGCTATGCATGCCACTCGGCAGTACCGCGGGGATTCGCTTCGGCGCCAGGGCATCTACCCTAAACCGACCGCCTTCGATCGGGGTGGGCCACGGGCTCTTGGGTCGGGTCGTCGACGCCAACGCCAATCCGATCGACAATAAGGGTCCGATCACCTTCGAGGACCTAGTCAACCTCAAGGCCTCAGCTCCCTCACCAATGGAAAGAAATCCTATAGAAAAGCCACTCGGCCTCGGGATCAACGTCGTCGATACGATGACCCCGTGTGGAGTTGGTCAAAGGATCGGGGTCTTCGCCGGATCGGGGGTTGGAAAGTCCACCTTATTGTCGATGATGGTTAGGGGAACCGACGCCGAAATTAGGGTGATCGCCCTTGTCGGTGAGCGCGGCAGAGAGGTTCTCGAATTTATCGACCGTGACCTGGGACCCGAGGGAATGAAGTCCAGCGTCGTGGTAGTTGCTACTTCGGACGAGCCAGCCCTCATGAGGATCAGGGCCGCCTTTACCGCTACTCGAATTGCCGAGTGGTTTAGGGACCAGAACAGATCCGTCCTGCTCATTATGGATTCGCTTACCCGACTGGCGATGGCCCAGCGAGAAGTCGGCCTATCAAGCGGTGAACCACCTGCTCAAAGGGGGTATCCACCGTCGGTATTTTCACAGATGGCCCAGATACTTGAGCGCGCAGGGAATTCAAATTGCGGTTCA
>JAKCBW010000193.1 GCA_021842145.1 Actinomycetes bacterium | reverse complement strand
CATTTTTCCCCTCAGCCAACGTCTCACTCGGTTGGTGAGTAGATGGACCTGGAGCGAGAATGAGCTCTCCAACGCCATCAGAAAGTGCTCGACGCCCCTCCTCTACCAGACCCTCATCGCATATCAGGACGTCAGCTGCGCTCAGCGGGGCTATCCTGGCCATACCAATGGTTCGCCACTTAGTATGGTCTGCGACCACCACCGTTCGGCGTGCACAACTCAAAAGGGTTCGGTTTGTCTGGGCCTCCGCCAAATTTGGAGTGGTAAAGCCGGCTTCTGGATCCATGCCGTGGACTCCAAGGAAGAGGATGTCCACGTAGAGGGACCGGATGGCGTCTTCGGCGACCATGCCGACCAGTGCCCCCGAAGGCGTGGGTATCCCACCCGTGAGGATCATCGGAAGATGCGGATGATCCCTGTGCAACGCCACCGCTAGCGAAAGCGAATTGGTCACGACGGTAATTCGAGGGACAACGGGGAGCCGTTGGGCCAAAGCCCACGTGGTAGTTCCACCAGATATGGCGACTGAGGCCCCGGGGGGCACGAGAGCGACGGCGGCATCAGCGATCGCCGCCTTCTCGAGGGCATTCTGGGTGAGCTTGGCATCGAAGCCTGGCTCCTCTGCGCTACGACCACTTGTTACCGCCCCACCGTGAACCTTTGTCAGTAGCCCGGATTCCTGGAGTACCTCAAGGTCTCTACGAATTGTCATATCTGAGACGTCAAATAGTTCGGCTAGTTCGGCCACTCGCACAGCCCCGTGACGCTTAATCTCTTCGGTGATTCGGGATTGTCGCTGGCTTGGGATCATCATTTAACATACTCCCGGGTAAAGTTACTAGTTGCGGGGCGGTCGACTTTGTGACCAGGACCCTCGATTGTTTTGTTAGCCATGGCCCCAACTCCACCCGGAGCAACATCTGCCGCAACGATCATCACATCCATGGGTGCGACTTCGACCACCGGGCCGACCAACTTCTGACCCAAGCGATCGAGCATTGGAGTTCCAAGGTCTATCCTCCGGGGGGTCTTGGTGTGATTGATGAGGAATAGGTTCCGCCCTCTAATCACTACCTCAACCCCGTTTGGGTCTTCTAGGGCCGGAGTGACACGAGACGTCTCGCAGGCCATTCGCAGGATGATTCGCATGCTCTCTCGGTCTGGGAGGGTTGAGAGGTACCAGGCAGTGCCATCACCAATATGATGTTCGGTCAGAGCAGGCCGATCTCCTCGCCAGTCATCGAGATAAGTGAGAAGGACGGTTGCCCCTTTTAGTCTGATCTCTTCGGACCATAATCGCCCCGTGCCGCCGAGTGGTCCAAGGAGGTCCCCACTTATTGTTACCGTTGCGTCTGAGGGAATAGGCAAAAACTCCTCCACTACCAGGCCTAGGGTCTCAGTCCACGGAGCTGGATATCCTCCGAGTCGAATGTGATCCTTCTCGTCGACGATGCCCGAGAAGAACGTGACAAGGACATTCCCCCCGGCTTTGACATAAGTCGCTAGCGAGGCTGCGTGTGAGTCGCTAATGAGATAAAGGGCGGGGGCAATAATTAGTCGGTAGGGACTCAGATCCTGACCCGGGTGGACGAAGTCAACCGTCACTCCAAGTTCAAATAGGCCTCGATAGATTGGTAGCAGTACCTCCACCAGACGAAGGTCGCTGCTTGGATGTGATTCCATCTCGAGCGACCACCAATTTTGCCAATCGAAGAGAATTCCGACAGAAGAGCTAACGGTAGAACCGGCGATGTCGGCTAGGCCGGCAATCTCTTTTCCAAGCGTTACAACTTCGTTCCAGAGTCGAGACTCGGTCCCCACATGGGGAAGCATGGCACTGTGAAACTTTTCGCTACCTGAGCGAGAGGCACGCCACTGGAAGCACAGAGCGCCCTCGCTCCCACGTGCGATCGCCTGGAGGCTCAAGGCTCGGTACTGTCCTGGGACCTTGGAGACATTAATCGAGCGCCAGTTCACCGCACTCGGAGCCTGCTCCATCAGCAACCAGGGCCTTCCACCGCCTAGCGATCTTGTGAGATCGGAGGTGAGTGCACTGACAATGTGCGCCTCGTCATCAGCAGGGTCAGGATAGCTATCATAAGAGGCCACATCTAACGCTTCGGACCACTTGAAGGCGTCTATCGGCCTGAAGAGTCCCATAAAGTTGGTGGTGATCGGCACGTACTCGTCTACCCTGCGGATTTCAGCCCTCTCAATAAGTAGGCAGTCGAGTAGTTCATCAGAACTAAATCGGGCAAAGTCCAGCCTCAAGGAGGGATTACTGAATGTTGGGGTAGACCTTGGCGGATTGATCTGGGCCCACGAAGTATACCTTTGACTCCAAAAGTCAGTCCCCCAAGCAGAGTTGACTGCATCGAGTGTTCCGTATCGCTTTCTGAGCCAACTGCGAAAAGATAGGGCCGAGATCTCACAGTAACAAGCCGATACGTGACATCCGTATTCATTTCCGATATGCCAGAGCCGGAGGGCTGGATGGTTATGGTAGCGATTGGCCACGGCGGCGGCGAGTTCAGCTGCGGCGGTTCGATATTGGGGAGACGAGGGACAGTAGTGCTGTCGGGAGCCGAAGGAGAGCTTCGTGCCGTATTCTGTTGTTGGGAGGATCTCTGGATGCGCCTCCACCAACCATGCCGGAGGTGACGCCGTCGCAGTGGCGAGGTCGACCATAATGCCCGCATTATGGAGGAGATCGAGGATGCGGTCGAGCCATCCGAAGTTGAAGTCTCCGGGACCGCTCTGGAGTTTGGACCAGGAAAAGACCCCAACGGTTACGAAGTTGGTACCGGCC
>JAKCBW010000192.1 GCA_021842145.1 Actinomycetes bacterium | reverse complement strand
ATCTGCCGCCTGTGTTGGTGTGCCGGGAGACAATGGTGAACGAAGTATTTATCAGCACGAGTTTGGAACGACAACCCGGGAGCTTCTTGGGTTACGGGATTGGCTTAGTTCCTATGGTGTAACGGTGGTTGGAATGGAGGCGACTGGGGTTTACTGGAAAGCCCCCTTTTATATTCTCGAAGAGTCATTTGAGTGCTGGCTGCTGAATGCCCGCCATATGCACAACGTCCCAGGAAGAAAGACAGATGTTGCAGATGCGGCATGGATCTGTCAGCTGGTTGAGCATGGGTTGGTTCGGCCAAGCTTTGTACCACCAAAGCCGATTAGGGAGTTGCGCAATCTTACCCGTTACCGCAAAGCACAGATCGAAGAGCGTGCAAGAGAAGCACAACGACTCGATAAGATTCTCCAGGATGCCGGGATCAAGCTCTCATCGGTCGCCACAAACATCATGGGAAAGTCAGGCCGTGCCATGCTTGATGCTATGGTGAGCGGGTTGAGTGATCCCGATGCACTCTCTGATCTTGCCAAAGGGAGGCTTCGGAGCAAGATTCCTGCATTGAGAGAGGCACTTGAGGGTAGATTCACTTCCCATCATGCACTAATGGTCGGCGAGATTCTTTCAAAGCTTGACTATATGGAGGAGGCCATCGGACGACTGTCAGATGAGATTGACAGAGTCATTGACCCTTTCGCTCCACAGGTTGAACTCCTTAGTACAATCCCAGGGGTCGACAAGCGTACTGCTGAGACACTCATCGCTGAGATCGGTGCCGATATGAGCCGTTTTGGCAGTTCTGCACGATTGGCATCATGGGCTGGGATGTGTCCCGGACAGTACCAATCGGCTGGAAAATCAAAGAGAGGAACAACCCGTCATGGATCGAAGTGGCTTAGAACGGCACTGGTTGAATCGGCAAAGAGCGCTTCGCTCACCAAGAACACCTATCTTGCCGCCCAGTACAGCAGGCTTCGTGGCAGACGTGGCCAAGGGAAGGCAACTGTGGCGGTTGGCCACTCCATTCTTGTTGCCGCCTACTACATCTTGGAACGCAATGTCCCATACGCCGACCTAGGGGGAGACTGGTTCATCCGTAGAGACACACACGAGCGTCATGCCAAGAAGTTGGTCTCAGAACTAAAGGCCCTCGGCTATGAGGTTACAATTGAACACGCTGCCTAAATGTCTATTTTCATCCTAGAGGAGCTTTCAAAGGTGCTAGCTGATAGCTACACCCTCTACCTCAAGACACATAACTATCACTGGAATGTCGTTGGACCGATGTTTTCCACCTTGCATTTGATGTTCGAAGCGCAGTACAACGAACTGGCGCTGGCGGTCGACGAGATAGCCGAGAGGATTAGGTCCCTGGGCCATAGGGCCCCAGCCTCCTATTCGGAATTTGCGAAGCTTTCGTCGATCAAAGAGGACGAGGAGTACCCCGACGCGACCACGATGATTCACAATTTGGTCAGCGGACACGAGGCGGTGGCAAGGACGGCGAGGGCGGCGATGGGAATCGTTGAGGCGGCCGGGGATGCTCCGAGTGCCGATCTATTGACCACCCGTATGCGAACTCACGAGAAGACAGCCTGGATGCTTAGGAGTCTCTTGGCCTAGTCGGCGCGGTTTTTAGCCTCTTAAGGGCGCGAGCAGAAAACAGCTCGAGGTTGGCCTTGCTAGGGTCAACTTTGAGCTGTGGTTCGTTGGCCACTAGCCAGAATGTTCAGGAGTTTTTAGACCTCGCAGTACGGAAAGCTCAATGTGAGTCTGCGCTAAAAGAGGTTCCAGCCGATATTTTCCAGTAGATACAGCGGTAGTTACTCTGGGCTGTCCTGGGTCCAAAATAAAGTGTGTCAACCAGGAGATTTGGGCTGTTAATACTTTTGGATGACGAGTTGACCACTTCTAGCGGACAAGTGCCAGAAGTGATTCGTCATAGTTTGGGTCCATGGATACAAAAGGATCGACATACGCCGCATCGGGGATGTTGGACTCCTCCGATGACGGTAATATCGTCACGACCAGGAACCTGACCAAGAAGTTTGGAGAGCGGATCGCAGTTAACAAAGTTAGCCTTGCGATTCCAAGGGGCATCGCTTTTGGGTATCTCGGACCAAACGGAGCAGGTAAGACGACCCTCATCAGGATGCTACTTGGACTCACCCAGCCAACTTCCGGCGAGATGGTGCTTAGGGGATATCGACTCCCAGCTCATCGCAGTGCTGCACTTTCCAGGGTCGGTGCAATTATCGAAGAGCCACGATTCCACCCCCATCTGACCGGAAGGGAGAACCTCGAAGTCTTTGCGTCGGTCAGGGATAAGGAGTCCTTCGGGAGGATCTCGAGTTCGCTAGAGCGAGTGGGATTGGGAGATCGCTCAAACGAGCGGGTCAGGGGTTATTCCCTCGGTATGCGTCAGCGCCTCGGAATTGCCCGCTGCCTTCTGTCGGACCCGGAGCTTTTGATTCTTGATGAGCCGATGAATGGCCTAGACCCGGCTGGGATTCTTGAGTTTCGCCACCTGATAAGGAGCTTTGTCGATGAAGGGCGAACCGTAGTCATCTCATCGCACCTCCTGGATGAGATAGAAAAGACTTGCGATGCAGTGGCAATTGTAGACAGTGGACAAGTTGTAAAGCAAGGAGACCTATCCGAGCTGACCGGCATATCAACGGGTACGGCACTTTTTGAAGTAAATTCGAGCGACCTCGCTCAGTCGACGGTCGCAAGAACGAGCTTAGCTATCGGCGTTACTAGGGTCTCAGAGACCCAAGTGAGGGTTCAACTGGCCAAAGGTGTACTTACTTCGCAG
>JAKCBW010000191.1 GCA_021842145.1 Actinomycetes bacterium | reverse complement strand
CATATCACCGAATCCAGAAAAAAGTTGCGCGTCGATGTCAATCCCCGGGGATACGTCAAATTCCCTGCTAAGGAGGTCGATTCGACCAAAGAACTTATCTCGCGACTGCGTGCTGAAGCTTTGATGGTGCCATTACCTCGGGTTCAAACCGAACCGTCTGCTAACGATCTAGTGATACAAAGGGGTCGACCAATTTCGATTTTCGATCTTGATGTCGAGTTTGATGATGACGAGTTTGATGATGACGAGTTTGAAGATGACGAGTTTGATGATGACGAAGAGGAATTCGAGTAGTAAAAGTCGTAGGCAGAAAAGGATTTCAACTATCCTGACATTTACCGATGCAACAACTGGCGTAATGCGGTACGAGTTTGGGAGCGAATTATGACCCTGGGACCCGTGGTCGTCCAGTCAGACATGACATTACTTTTAGAGGTGGACCACCCCGAAGCGGCTTCTGCCAGGAGTGACATTGCGCCGTTTTCCGAATTAGAAAAGTCTCCTGAGCATGTCCACACCTACCGGATCACGCCACTAGCCCTCTGGAACGCTAGGGCTTCCGGCATTGATGCCACTGGTGTGACGAATGCCTTGCTGAAGTGGTCTAAATATCCCGTACCACCGTCGCTTCTCCTTGGGATAGAGGAGATTATTTCCCGATACGGACGCCTTCGAATAACGATGGACGATACCTTCGGGCTCTGCCTGATCGGATCGGATCGGGCGGTTTTTGAAGAAGTGATTCGTGCCAAGGCGGTGATTCCCCTACTGGGGAACAGAATTGACCAATGGACTATTGGAGTACGGGCGTCAGAACGGGGCCGCCTGAAGCAGGCGCTCATAAAACTCGGCTGGCCAGCCGAGGATGAAGCCGGCTTTGTGGATGGAACGGCGCACGCAATAGTTTTGAGGTCCGACGCCTTCAGCCTGCGTCCTTATCAGCTCCAAGCGGCTCAGGCATTCACAGACGTAGGAAACGGTGTGATCGTACTGCCATGTGGATCAGGCAAAACCCTCGTCGGGATTGCTGCGATGGCACAAGCTGCGTCTAGGACCTTGATCTTGGTGACTAGCGCTGCCTCTGGACATCAGTGGCGCAGGGAACTTATCGAGAGAACCTACGTAACTGAGGACGAGATAGGAGAATACTCCGGGCAGCGCAAAGAGGTCCGACCTATCACGATCGCCACCTATCAGATCTTGGCGACCAAGCGTAAGGGGGTCTTTCCACATATGGACCTCTTTGGAGCCGAGGAGTGGGGACTAATAATCTATGACGAGGTTCACCTTCTGCCAGCTCCGGTATTTCGAATGACCGCCGATATCCAGAGCCGTAGAAGATTAGGCCTCACTGCGACCCTTATTCGGGAGGACAATAGGGAGTCAGACGTATTCACCCTCATCGGTCCGAAGCGATTTGATATGCCCTGGCGTGAGGTCGAAGACCAGGGGTGGATCGCCCCGGCTCGTTGTGTGGAGATTAGGGTCGAACTCACCGAAGATGAACGGATGGAGTATGCCCTAGCCGAGTCCGAGCAGCGCTATCGGGTCGGTTCGACCGCCAGATCGAAGGTAGCGGTGGTCGAGAGTATCGTCGAACAGGCCCGTGCCCAGGGTGAAGCTATTTTAGTTATTGGAAGTTACCTCGACCAGCTCGAGGAGATAGCTAAGGAACTAGCGGCTCCGCTTATAACCGGAGGCACTGCGGTGGCGGTTCGAGAGCGACTATACCAATCCTTCCGGAACGGTGAAATAGAACTTCTCGTCGTTTCTAAGGTAGCCAATTTCTCCATCGACCTACCGGACGCCTCTGTGGCAATTCAGATTTCAGGAGGATTTGGTTCTCGTCAGGAAGAGGCGCAAAGGCTAGGGCGGATCCTTAGGCCTAAAGCCGACGGGCGCCAAGCGCACTTCTTTACCGTCGTCTCAAGGGACACCAATGACCAGGAGTTTGCGAGAAAACGTCAAAGATTCCTCTCTGAACAGGGTTACGCATATGAGATAATCGATGCGGCGGATATCTATGACGGAGGACTCTTCGATCTCGGCGATGACTGAGAGACCTGGTAAATCGTTGGACGACGTTCTTAGGACTCGAGAAGTGAAATTGCTGCGTTAGAATGTCCTAATTGGACTAAACCGACGGGGTGTGGGGTGAAAATCCCCCCCCTTTGCCGACCGGAGATCCCATGGGTCACTCATGCAGTTTCGGTTGGCTGATCTCCACTGGGTCGCTGAGATTGACGGCGCGCGATGTCCCGCTGCATTTTGAGACCGAAATCCTACCGGCAGTGGTGTTTTTAGCCGCATCTGCATTCGCGTAAGCACGGCCACACTTTGCAACAGAAGTCGTGGCCAATTCGTAGGCTTAAACTTAAATCCACGGGCCGACCCTGCTTCGAGCTTCATCGGTCGAAGGAAACCGTAGTTCGCAGTTAACTTTGCAGTTCACTCGTTCCACGCTCAATTCCGACCCAGTTCTGGGCGTGAGGGGTTAGAGATTGGCAATGAAATTGGAATTGTGTGTGCGTGCAATAGGGTCTCTTCTTGGCTCACGCTCATAGCCGGCTGATTTCCTATATCGGAACCAGTTGGAGTGCTCGTAGTGCTTTGAGTGCTCCAAGAAAAGCTTTGGACCATGGCCAACGGGCCGGGGTTCGAAGTACCAGCTTCCCTGATCTATTGACAAGGCGTCCGACAAGACCAATGAAGTGGTTCCGAAAAGTACGTGCTACCACCATGGAATCTTTCGGTGTGATCTCACCCAGGTAGCTCACCTGACGCATGAGGTTATGGGCAAGAACAGCGTGAGCTAGCCATGCACC
>JAKCBW010000190.1 GCA_021842145.1 Actinomycetes bacterium | reverse complement strand
CAGCGCAACGAGTGGACCTAATGATGACGTGGGTAGTTGACCCAGGTTTTCCAGCTTGATCGAGTAGATCCCAAAAGACAGCGAGGCGATTGCCACAACTCCGGCGGCGAGCCCGTCTAGTCCGTCGATCAAATTAATTGCATTCGCCATTGCCACTACCCAAATGGCGGTGAGGAGGGGGGTAATGCTCGGTGAGAGGATAACTACCCCGGCAAAGGGTACCTTGAACCAGAACATGGTGACGCCGAATACCCAAAGCACCGAGGAAGCGAGTACCTGACCGGCGACCTTGGCCGGAGCCGAGACATCTAAAAGGTCGTCTAGCAGCCCTACTCCCGCCATGACTATCGCAGCTATCACGATGCCAATGGGTTCGGATGAGCCGTGAAAGACGTCCTTGAAATAGGGCAACTGCGAAGCTACCGCCATCGCAACTAAGAAACCACCGACCATCGCTAATCCGCCGAGGGTAGGGGTCGTAACCTTATGGATCTTCCTCCCCCCCGGTTCCACGACGGCTCCGAGTTCGGTTGCGAAGCGGCGCACTACAAAGGTTGCACCATAGGTGATGGCGGCTGCGACCGCCACCACGACTACGTAGGGCAACACTATGCTTCCTGCCGCCTCTCAAGCGGTGGTGGGAACTTCGAACAGAGCTGGGCTACTTCGTCCCTGATCGCTTCGATAGCCCCCTGGTCCTTCCTTTCGCGAAGTGCCCTCGCGATCAGCGAACCGACCGTCTCCATCTCCTGCTTGCCCATGCCGCAGGTGGTCATCGCCGGGGTACCGAAGCGAAGCCCCGAGGTTACAAATGGCGAGCGTGGATCGAAGGGAATCTGGTTGCGGTTACAGGTTATCCCCGCCGAGTCGAGGACCTCCTGTGCCTCCTTACCCGAGAGGTCGGCGTCGAAGGTGCGCAGATCACACAGGATTAGGTGGGTGTCGGTGCCGCCCGATACCAACCGAAAACCCTCAGCAACCAATGAGTCAGCCAACGCCTTTGCGTTCTCCACAACCAACTTGGCGTATACCCTAAAGCTCGGATCTAGCGCCTCTTTGAATGCCACCGCCTTTGCGGCGATTGCATTCTCAAGTGGGCCGCCCTGGAGGCCCGGGAAGACCGCCTTGTCGACCTTGGATGCGATTTCCGCAGAATTGGTGACGATCGCCGCACCCCTCGGACCCCGCAGGGTCTTGTGCGTGGTGAAGGTCATCAAGTCACACCCCCGACCCTTAGACCCGACCAGCGGATTGGGGTATACACCACCGGCGATCAGCCCTGCGACGTGAGCGGCGTCGAACATCACGTAGGCCCCTATTTCGTCGGCAATCTCCCTTATCGGGTCGATATCGATGATCCTCGGATAAGCGGTAGCTCCGACGACGATCAGCTTTGGATGGTGCTGCTTTGCCAGGGAAGCTATCTGGCTGAGGTCGATCCTCTCCAGGTCGTCCTCGTTTTCCGAGAGGCCGTAGGAGACGAAGTTGTAGAGTCGCCCCGAGAAGTTGACGGGTGAGCCGTGGGTGAGGTGCCCCCCCTGGTCTAGCCGCATTGCGAGCACGGTGTCGCCCGGCTCTAGCAGCCCTAGGTAGGCGGCTGCGTTTGCGTTCGCACCTGCGTGGGGCTGCACGTTGGCGAATCCCGCCCCAAATAGCTCCTTTAGGCGATCGATAGCCAGCTGCTCGATCTCGTCGACAACTACGTTACCGCCGTAGTACCGCTTCTTTGGATATCCTTCGGAATACTTGTTAGTCAAAACGGAGCCGGTAGCCTCCATAACAGCTACCGAGGTGAAGTTCTCCGAAGCGATCAACTGGAGGGTCGTCCTTTGACGATCCTGCTCCCTCTCGATCAGCTCATAGAGCTCTGGGTCTCCCTTTTTGACCTGACCCAATGGATTATACGACGGCGCCATCGACACTCTCCTATTTCTTTGCCTCAATCATCCTATAGACCAAAGAACAACTTTAAGGGGCTCGGAAATCAATCAACCCTTTGCAGGGCCTCAAGTATTCGAGATAACTCGACTTCCCCCTGGCGAATGATCTGAGGAGTGGAACTCCTAAGGTCAACCACAGTGGATGACTTTCCCGACGGGTATCCCCCCCCAACCATCACCGAAATCCCGAGGTCGAAGAGGTCAGTATGCGATTCCGGCCAGGGCGGTGCCCCGATCTGCTCTATGAACTCCGCTACTGAAGTCACCGCCGGCAGGCCCGATATGTTCGCCGAAGTCACCGCTAGCGGTCCGGCAATCTCGAGAAGCCGAAGCAGTAACGGATCATTAGGGATCCTCACGCCTACGCTAGATCCGTCACCCCCTAGGTAGCGGGCGAAGTATTCGTGACAGGTTACAACGACCGTGAGCGGCCCCGGCCAGAGGTAGTCCTCGATGCGGAATAGGTCCGCTAGGTCCTCTTCGCGCAAAAAGGGTGTAACCGACGATACCGATGGGATCAATACGGCGAGGGTCTTATCACTTGGCCGCCTCTTGATCTCAAATATCCTCTTTATCGCGGTTTCATCGTCAAAGCCCGCCCCGAGCCCCAAGACGGTGTCGGTCATCAATGCGGCGACCTTTGACCTCTCCATCGAATCAAAGATAGACCGCACGACTTCCTCTGAAACTATCGCCTCAAGGCTGGCTCCGGTGCTAGGGGTGTAGATCTGATACAAGTACGATTCTTTCTACCAGTGCAAATTCTTTCGCCGAGACGCTCATCGCCATCTTCTTTTTCGCCGATCATAGGGTCTTTGGAGCTAGACGCCCGACTTTCCCCCTCAAATTCACCCAGATTGTCGGGTGGAATTGAGCTCCGATGTCCCGAGAAGCAAAACCGATGAGATCGGA
>JAKCBW010000033.1 GCA_021842145.1 Actinomycetes bacterium | reverse complement strand
CTCGACGAAGGCTGGACTAGTGCCGGTGGTTGTCCCTCAAGACCTAATCGAGCGGATATGGGGGGCTATAGACGCCGATGCCGACCTCCTAATCGCCGTCGATATTGACAAAAGGGTGGTAGAAATTCCGGCCCTCGGCGTCGTCGAGCCATTTGTCCTCGACGACTTCACTCGCTACCGGTTCTTGGAGGGTTTAGACGATACAGGGTTGTCGCTTCGCCACGAAGACCTGATCTCAAGCTTCGAGGGAACAAGACTCAGCTGGATGGCTTCAACCCTTTAGCCCTTGATTCAAAAAAAGACATTGAATCTCCACTCGAGGTAATAAACAGCCCCACCATGACGACCAGGGCCCCGGCGAAGAATACAAGCTCTAATTTTTGATGCTGAAAAAAGAATCCCTCTGCAACCGACACGACCGCTATTAGGTAGGTAACCGCACTAGAAACGGTCGCAGACACCTGCCTAACGAGCCTCGTACTCAATAATGCTGCAAATCCAGTCTGTATTATGCCGAGTGTTAGTACAGAAAGGTCTACTCGGGCGCCACCATGGAGGACGACGCCTGGCCCGGTTGGGTCGAGGGCGAGAAGCATCAGAGCCGAAGCGGTAATCTGACCCGCAGCGATGGTAAGCGAAGACGCACCAGTAGGGATCAGAAAACGCTTTAGGTAGATAAAGCTAACCGCATAAAGCGCCGCGGCGAGTACGATCGCCCCCTCCGCGATGATACTACCCATGCCCTGGGTGTTCCAAGGATGGAATATTAGTATCACGCCTACGAGACCGACGGATATTCCCACCTTCCTATTGGTACCCAATGCCTCTTTGAGGACTATCGGGGCGAGGATTGCGGCAAAAATAGGAGTTGTGGCACCGAGCATTCCCGCGACGGCAGAAGGTGCTTTCGTCTCGCCCCAGGAAATGAGGAGGTATGGCAGAGCCGTCGAGACCAATCCCGCTCCGAAGAGGTGAGCGACGAAGCTTGCGGACCAAGTTACCCTTCCCCTCCTGGCCCTATTCGAAAGCAGCACAGCGAGCAGCACGACCGCTCCGCCGATAAGTCTAACTTGGGCCACCTGGAGCGGTGAAAACCGCTCCAGGCTAACCGCAATCAGAGAATACGAGCTTCCCCAGATTACGCCGAGGAACAGAAACTCAAATAATGTCTTTCGGTTCATCCCGTTATTGCGCCGACGACATAGTCGACACAAACGGTTAGCGCTTCGACATCTGCTGGATCTATCGCCGGGAACATTGCCACCCGGATCTGATTCCTTCCAAGCTTCCTATAGGGCTCGACATCGACTATCCCATTGGCTCGAAGAGCCTTTGTTACCTGGGTACCGTCGATCGATTCGTCGAGGTCGATTGTCCCGACCACGTGGCTCCGCTTTTTAGGATCAGATACGTATGGCGTGGCATAGTCCGACTTCTCCGCCCAGCCATATAGGCGTGAGGCTGAGTCGTCGCACCTCTGGGTAGTGAAAGCCAAACCACCATTTTCGAGCATCCACTCGACCTGATTGACGAACATATATATCGTCGCCAGTGCTGGAGTATTGTAGGTCTGATCCTGCAGCGAATTATCGAGGGCTATCTTGAGGTCCAATGAAGCTGGGACCCATCTGCCAGAAGCAGCGATTTCTTCGATTCGTTGGATGGCTTTCGGGGAGGCAAGTGCGACCCAAAGTCCCCCGTCAGAAGCGAAGCACTTCTGCGGGGAGAAGTAGTAGCAGTCAAACTCTGCCGGATCAACAGAAAGGCCCCCGGCGCCCGAGGTTGCGTCAACGGCCACGATACCCGATGATCCAGCTGGCCGCTTTATCGACATGGCAACACCCGTAGAGGTCTCGTTATGGGTCAGCGCATAGAGGTCGATATCTTCAGCCGCTACTGCTTCTGGGTGAGTGCCTGGTTCAGACTTTATGATCTGGGGGTCTTCAAGATGGGGAGACGACTTGGCGGCCTGGGCAAATTTAGAAGAGAATTCACCGAAACTGAGGTGCTGACTCTTATTCTGGATAAGCGAAAACGTAGCTGCGTCCCAAAAGTAGGTAGCACCTCCATTTCCGAGTAAAACCTCATACCCCTCTGGGAGATTGAAAAGCTCGCGCAGGCCCGAACGGAGTCGCCCGACGGTCCCTTTTACCATCTTCTGCCGATGTGAAGTTCCGAGGTAGGTCTTGGCCACCAGACCGAGTCCTTCAACCGCTTCAGTTCTCACCTTTGATGGTCCGGACCCGAAACGCCCGTCTTGTGGTAGTAGATCGGCTGGTATCTTAATATCAGAGGCCTCTTGGGCCATCTACGCCTCCTAGGTCGTCGCCATGTATCAAATATTTCTTTAGGGAGTCTCGTCTTGAGTCCATACCAACACAGCCGCCTGTCCACAAGGATCGCATCGGTCGCCGAGTCGGCGACCTTGGCCATCGACTCGAAGGCTAAGGCCCTCAAGGCTTCCGGGGTCGACGTAATTGGATTTGGGGCAGGAGAGCCTGATTTCCCTACACCGGAGTTTATAGTCGAAGCGGCGATTAAAGCCGCAAGAGACCCGAAGTATCATCGCTATTCAGCCACCTCGGGACTCATGGAACTCAAAGAAGCCATTTCAGACAAGACTCTTCGTGATAGTGGCCTTAAAGTTTCACCCTCCCAAGTCCTCGTGACGAATGGTGGAAAACATGCCATCTTCAACGCCATAGCCACGGTTGTCGAAGTCGGTGACGAAGTAATCATCCCAACCCCATGTTGGACCACCTACCCCGAAGCGGTGCGTCTGGCCGGAGGCATACCGGTGCTGGTTCCTACTAGACCAGAGAGTGGCTTCCGGCTCTCTGTAGAGGAGCTTGAACCCTATGTCACCGACAAGACAAAGCTCTATATCCATGTATCACCTTCAAATCCAACGGGCGCTGTCTACGATCACAGCCAAACATTGGAACTTGGCCAATTCCTAGCTAAGACGCAAATCTTTGTACTGACCGACGAGATCTATGAACACCTAACCTACGACGGCAACCTAGCGGTTTCCATGCCTAGTGTCATCAAGGAACTCGAGGATAGGTGGATTATTGTGAACGGAGTAGCCAAGACCTATGCCATGACCGGATGGAGGGTCGGGTGGATGATAGCCGCCAATGACGTAATCTCCGGAGCGGCAAACCTTCAGTCCCAATCGACATCGAATGTCAATAACATCGCTCAGATGGCGGCGAATGCAGCTCTTCGCGGGGGCCTCGAGGCGGTGGAAGTGATGAAGGAGGCATTCGATAGGCGGAGGAGGACCATCGTCAAGATGCTGAATGATATACCCGGCGTCGAATGTCGCATGCCAGAGGGCGCATTTTATGCATACCCTTCACTAAAAGGTCTCCTGGGTCGGAACTTCGAAGGCATCAGACCAACAACCTCATCCGAACTGGCCTCGGTTATCTTGGACCAGGCAAAGGTCGCCATCGTACCCTCGGAGGCTTTCGAAGACAGTGGCTACGCTCGCTTCTCCTACGCACTCTCCGACGCCGATTTGGAAGAAGGAATAACCAGAATAGCTAAGGCGGTTTCCGAAAGTTCCGACTAGTGGCTGCAGCGTGCGTCGAAGTTGACATTCATCAATCCCGTGCTCGAAGAGGTATTCATTGCCCACAGTTTGAATTCGATCTACGAGCACCTGACGCCTTAGCTTCTATGAACTAAGCGTCAGGTGGCTTTGTCGAATAGAGACGACACGGCTCGCTAAGCTTGGCCCAGATCAGCTGGGCAATCACCAGGGCGTCCAGGACCAGTTTCGTCTTTATGCCAGTTATATAGCTGTTCGCTAAAAGCTGGGCAATCATCAAGCACGAAACAATACGCCGTTCTTTGCACCCTCCGGCTCTTGCCCATTTGCCTATCCCCCCACCCGCCAATGCGCCCGAAGCGTTCATCTAATTCGCAAAATAGACCTTCCACTTACACCCGGGCTCTTTTTGGTGTATTATCTTCTGGGTAAAGAATTGGGTGGAGTTGTTGACGCTACTTTCCATGGAGAAGTTAGCGTCGGCGTCGTTGGGTGGAGGCGGACATTGAACTCGAAGGTGGCAGTTTGGCGGGCCAGAAGTTACGGTAAGGTGCTTGCGGTCGTAGCGGTATCAGCCTTTGCCCTGGGAATCACCGCGCTCCCTTCAGGGGCCACAACGAACTCAACGATGTGGCCGTACGCAGGGGGAAGCCCTGGTTACGATGTGTCCTATCCTCAGTGTTCAAGCCCGTCCAGCTATACCCCAAGCTCGACCTCGACCCTATCTCCCCAATTCGCAATTATTGGGATAGATGGCGGTAGGCCTTTCAACACAAACGGCTGCACCCAAAAGGAGTGGGGAGCCGCTTTAGGCGCCAAGGTAACGTCGATTTCGATTTACATCAACACCGGCTATAGCGGAGCCTATGCACATGACATCACCTCCAACTGTGCCACTGACCCTACGCCCTATAAGTTTAGGTCAAAGCTTGCACAAGCCTGGCAGATAGGTTGTTCTGAAGCGGACTTCGCCTTGAACACCGCCATGTCTGACGGCGTGAATCCAAATGCTAATTCAGTAGTAGGTGGCGGAATGTGGTGGGCTGACGTCGAGACTGGAAATAGCTGGTCGACCAATACGTCGCTAAATCAGGCGACCATACAGGGTGTCGTAACCGAATTGGCGGCTCCGACAACAAGCACTCTCTCCCCCGAGGGTGGGCTCCCGGTCGGGATTTACTCGAATACCACCTTCTGGAAGAAGATTACGGGCAGCACCAGCTGGGCACCTACCAGTACAACCATCAGCCCGACGCCGCAATGGTACGCAGGAAGTAGCTGCACTTCATTCGCGGGAAGTAATCCTGTATGGCTAGAACAAACGGGGACAAATTTCGTGGGTGATCCAGACACAGCATGTCAATAACTTGCAACCTGATCGGCTGAGTGAGAGGTCACCCAAGTCCAGTTTCTCCAATTGGCGCATCGCATCTAGGTCAGATTGTCGACAAGGATTCGCCAAGACGGCGGTCGACTGTTTTACATCTAAGACTAACTGACTGGTTGTCGAGTGTTACTGCTTGGAAAATCGAACACACATGTCAATGGTCAGAGTGCAACCTTAGAAAGTCTCAAGGCCCAACGATTGATTAGGTGGTTTCCGATCGCCATTATGTTACAGCTAACAAATTGGTCCGAGGAGGCGGGGTGGCGGTCCATCCATGGTCGGTTAGCCAATTGTTTCCAGCACTAAGCTCCAGCACTAATCTCCATCTCAAAACCCTCAACCAGTTCCAAGCCTCTGTGGGTCGAGGGACCCTCCGGATCCCTAGGTACCGAAGTTCGCCAGTGATCCCCCGATCAAGTGCCACCTGCAGTTGGTACTCGACAATCTGTGGCTCGATGTTCTACAAAAACAACTTATCCCTATGGAACCCAACTGGCTCGCTTAGCCAACTATAGATCGCCACTAAGGAGGGTACCCGCTTCAGGGCAGTAGCCCAGCGAGTCGCTCCCAACGATCCTTTAGCACCGAGATCAATGTCGCAGCAGATCCTGAGTAAAACTGTCGAGAGCACGAAGTCGAAATCGTAAGCACGGAGCGAATTTCAAAATTTATCGCAAGAGGTACACATATCCCACCTTTGACCCCGAGTTTCTCACGCATGGCTCCTGCTCCGGTAGCACCATCGTCGAAGGCCAAGGTGTCAAAGTGCTCTATATCGCCAGTCCTCCAAGCCCTTGACATAGCGACGGAAATCGGGCCTGGAGGCGGATTGAAAAAACTCTCAAGTTCGTTTTGAAGTTGCGTGTCATTTAAACTTGCATTCTGGCGAAAAAGGACGACTTGAAATGATCCGTCGGTTTGGATTTGGTGTAGCGACGACGCAATGATCCCTGGGAGACTTGCTAGTTCTTCGAGTTCCAAAAAAACTTGCTGCTGCGGATCGTCGATTGAGGTCGGTATGGATCTTGCAAGGTACCGATCATACGATTCAAGCACTTGCTGCATTGCCTCCAGTTCGCTCCGAACCATTACCTGCAATCGGCTATCCAAGACCTTTAGCGCAAGATCCCGACTGAGCGAACTGACCTCGAGCGTATCCACGAGACCAGAGACCTCTCCTCGAAAAGCACTATAGGCATTACTTACCCTCCGTCCTGAGATTCCGATCAGGGCGTGCAAGGTACCCAGGTAGTTGGCCTCCCGGACAATATCCGCCTCAGTGCTATCTGGAGACAGAAGCAGACGGAGCTTCTCCTCATTCCAGCGAACGATCGGGATGGACTCGGGATGAGTAACTAAGCCATCATTGACACCCCCAGTGTCCAAGGGGAAAAATGAGCGGTAAAAGGCTTCTATAGATCGAGAAATCGCCGCTTCGGATTGGCTCGAAACCAGCGCGAGTACCTTGCGCTCCTCTGCCACAAAAGGGTCCAGCTCATTGTCAGCATCTCGTTGGTCGCCAAAGGATGAAGCGAGTTGCCACCAATCCACCCCTTTAGACTTCCTCGCCTTGATCTGGTACATCGCAAAGTCGGCCCTTCGTAAAAGGTCCTCTATGTCTTGTGCGTCGTCTGGATACAGCGCCACACCCATACTCATCCCGACTTTGACCACGCGTCCTTCGCCGAGGTCAATCGGCGATTCCACCGCTCGATGAAGATGGCTCAAAATGGCATCTAGCTGGTCATTTACCTCTAATTTGTCCAGATCTTCGACGACCAGAACAAACTCGTCTCCACCCAGTCTCGCCAGCAGATCGGTTTCTCTAATAAGGTTCCGGAATCTAGTGGCTAATTGCCGAAGTAGATCGTCTCCAAACTCATGCCCAAAGCGATCGTTGACCGTCTTGAAATCGTCCAAGTCAATTAGTCCAACCGCCATTAGGGAAGCCCTTCGTTTGTTTCGCGATATCGCAAGCCTCAAATTATCTTCAAGTAACCTCCTGTTAGGGAGATCTGTTAGCGCATCAAAGAGTGCCTGTCTTTCAAGCTCTTCGGTCAAACGATGTCGATCGGTCACATCCACAATCGTCCAGACGACCACCGGGTGCTCGGGTTCGCCTCCGTCGATTAGTCTCCCGTGGATGTCGACGTACTTCAGCTTGGAATCCTTGGTAAGGACGCGGAGATCCGTCAGATATCCCGAGTGGTTGCGAAATACCTCGTCGGCCAGATCACTCATGCGGCCGAACTCAATGTCGTCGGGATAAACAATCCTGGAGACCTTCCCTACGACCTCCTCGAAGCTAGAGTAACCCAGCAAATCTAAAAAGCCTTGGTTTACCTCTACGAAGACCCTCTCCGGATACCTGACCATTCCAATTGCCACCACTGCGCTGGAAAGCAGAGCCTCTCGCATGTTGCTCAGCTCTAGAATCTTAACTTCGTCCAAGTGGCGCTCGGTCACATCGACATGAGTCCAGATTATCCTCGGTCGACCATCACCCTGATCGAGGTATTCACCGGACATGTCCATCCATCCGGTAGTTCCGTCAACCCTCATATAAGGGAGATCCTTTAGGACGCTTTTATCTCCATGAAGCACCGACGTCGAAAAATCAGCGACCAGCTGGCGAGAATCATCGTCGGGAAAAAACTCACCGCCGAAATGGCCTTCCAGCTCGCTTGTCTCGGAGGCCCCGAAAATCTGCAGGGCCATTTCATTTACGTATTCGACTCTGCGCTCTGGGTAGCGAATGATACTTAAACCCACGGTCATACCATCTAATAGAGCCTGGTTGAAAGTATTCGTCGTAGCTAGCTCTAGCTCAAGCTCCTTCCTCTCGGTGGTATTGCGCATCGAAGCAATAAAGTGAGTCAGCGATCCGTCAGAATTGACCATGGGCGTGATAGCCAGCGAGTTCCAAAAAGGTACTCCATCCTTGCGATAGTTGAGAATCTCGAACTTTCCCCACTCCTTGGCGTCTAAGGTTGCCCTGATCCTTTCTATGGTTTCTGGATCACTGTGTTTGCCTTGAAGAATCCTGAGGCTCTTCCCTAGCACCTCTTCCATCTCGTATCCCGTAATACTGGTGAACGCCCCATTCACGAACAGTACAGACCCATGTTGGTCAGTAACGCAGACACCGTCCCCAAGTATTTCCAACGCTTGGCCAAGTAGCTCAACTCGATCAATCGTCGCCATCCAGCCCACACCAAATGACAGGTCATCTGCGAGTTCAACCAATAGGTCCTGAAGCTCTAGGTCGAAGACCGCTACCGAATCGACGTATAGAGCGAGCACCGCATAGATGCTCGATGATTTGTAAATTGGTAGCACGGAGTTGTATTTCAGTCCAAACTTGCTCGCTCGAGACTTCCAGGGCTTCAAAATGCCATTCTCTTCATAATCGACGGCGAAAATTGGCTCCCTTGCACGCCAACACCTTCCAACGCTTCCCATCCCCTCTGGCCTAGTGGGGTCAATTGAAATCTCAAGTCCCTCTAGGTATCCGATCGCTGGGCCAGCGAATGCCATAAACTCGATAACTCCGGCTTCATTTGGGACCCCTACCCAAGCCAAGGATAGGTTTGCCTGGCCAACAGCGAGATTACAAAACGACGAAAACAGTTCTCGTTCACTCCTCGACTGAAAGATCAGACGAGTAGCCTCTGCACGCAAAGCATTGAACATTAGCAACCGACGCACATGCGCCGCATGGAGGGACAGCTGCTCGTTCTGACTCTTTCGAACCAGCCCCAAGAAGTAAAAGAAAACACCTAGCAGTGAAACAATCAGTACGACAATGGTGCTTTCACTGAACCTGTCACCCTCTGCGAGGTAAGAGACCGCAACGGCAAATATTGCACATGCAATGACCAGGGCTGTTGGATAACCTATCCTGGCGCCAGCCTTATCATTTGCGAGCTTGCCGTATCGACCTCTCACATTTGACATTCAACCTCGGTGACCCGAGACTGGCGAAGCAGTCTCGAAGTTAGAAACGATAAGAAACTCTAAGCAAGCAGAGCAAGCACTATTCATTGAAATACCCCAACGCAGATAGCTATCGACATAAATGCCCAAATGGTTAAGAAACACATGTCTGGAATGCAGCCAATTACATTGGCATAATGCCATTGGACAAAGCGCTATAAGAAAATTAAAGCAACTACCAACCAAACATCCACCTGGCGGAACGTTGGTAGCGCTAAAAGCCTCAGCTAAGCAAGCCCAAGGCCCCAGTCACCTTACTACCTAGCTCAAATCAATCGAGGCATAATACGAAATCAGTGCAATAAATTACACTAAACAGTATCGTTATGCTGAAGGCGAGTAGTTCACTCGAACGTAAAACTCTCTACCCAATCAGGCACCTCCGTCACCGATTGACACCCTTGCCTGGATCGATAACCGCCGGGGATAGAGACGTGCAGCAAGTCACTTTAAATCCTGCAGAACAACTCTATTTACCGCTAATAAACAGTCTTTCAAAGCCAATCAATTCTGTTGAAATTTGTGAATAGATACTCCTGCTGGCCCCCACACGATAAGTTACCTTGCTGATCGTTCAGCTAAATCTCGCAAAAGGCGCCTTCGGACCGAGATTAAACATCCGCAATATCTAATCAGACCCAGGACTATTTTCATAAATTACAAGCAGCTCTAACAGTAGTCCTATTTAGCGTTACATAAACGATTACGATCATTTCAGGACGTACGTTACTGTATGCTCCAGATAGCCAACTAATCCAGACCTAATAGTGAAATGCCAGCAAACATTGACTTGCCACCGATATATCCGACAGCTCCTCCAGTATGGACATCTATTAAAAATGGACTGTAGGGAAAGTGCCCCCGGCCTTGTCGTGGAGGCCGTAGGGCCCACCGGGGCGGGGCACAAGATGCTCTAAACGTTTAGCCACGTACTCCTCGATGATTCAAACCGTGCGACGTCGGCCGCAGCGATGAAGTATGAGTTAGTCCATGGCGCTAGCGAGTCAGTGACAAAGACCTGGATACTCATCCCGCAGGAGCCTCATATCGCAATCCACCGAGACGATCGACCCTTGACCTCTTTGACGAGACGATCGATGCCATAGCTACTACTGCTACCAACGTGCAGATGCAGGTTATCAAAGAATGGTCGGTTCTTCAGTTTGCCAGGCCCCTCGACGGAGGTACGTATAGGTAATGATTTCCCTGAGCGGTGTGTCGGAATAGTCATCTCATTGTCGTCGTAAATCCGGTCCGGTCAAGTCCCTTGCGATCCGAGCGGTCTTTTCTACGCATCTACCAAGACAAAGTCGGTGATTGGTGGGCTAGCTACGTCGTTCAGGTGAACCACGAGTCACTCCCCAAGAACCGACGGGTGATTTGGCGGGTGATTTGGCGGGTGATTGAGATTGACTGGGGAGTGAATGAGATAGCCACCGCAACCGACGATGCCTACGACTACTTCCCTCATCCTGAAAGAGGGAAATCAGCCCAGGCACTTCTTGGTCGTTATCAGCGCCAGATGGCCCGACGTAGACCCAAACGAGGACAACTGGCTTCTAACGGCTACCAACCAGCCAAGAAGGAAGCCGCCAAGACCTATCGGGGCGTCACTCAACAAGTAACCTGATAGCACAAGATGACCCACGCAAGTGGGCCAAGTCAACCGTGATAAACATCGATCAGATTGCCATGGAAGACTTCAAAGCTAAATTCCTCGCCGTGACGGCCGTGACTAAGAAGGCAGCGGACGCCGCGATAGGGTCAGCCAAGAGCGTACCGGCATTTATGGCTAAGAAACAGGGTCGAGACCTTCAACTCGTCGATCCAAGGTGGACGAAAACCCAAGGTGGACGAAAACCCAAGGTGGACAACGATGGACTGTTCTAAATCCTCTGCGAGAACCAAGCACCGCCTGCCACTTTGCCAACGAACCTATTTCTGCGAAGTCTGCGGGTTAGCGAGTTCAAGGGAGAAGATTTCTGCGGCCGTGGTCGTCGTCGGTCGGCTTCAACCCGACCGGTATTGATGGCATAAGACCCTTGCGTCCGCCGGGCACTAAGGCTTTCTGAGCTATGAATCCCCTGATTGATCCTTGGAGAGTTTCAGCGCTATTGAACCACTTTAGTTAGCTGAAGCGAGGTTTGCAGGGAGCTTCTAGGTACCGTATTGCCGGTCAACTGATCACTGATCGAACCGTTGAAATCCGAACACGCTACAAACGGTGTCCCAGTTAGGCCAGTAATGGCTTGCTATCCAATCTGGCAGCTTTCCCACTGTTGGTAGGTCCGCTACGATCTGGATCAAAATATCACCGGACGCGCTCTCCGACAAGAGATTGCTCATGCAAACATTCAAAACAGGTCCCAAAAATGTCGACCTGGTGATACACCACCGCACCAGGAAGATCTAGAGATCTCAGCGCTACCTCTACAGGTGCGTCATCCAAAACCTCTAATGGAAAAGTCAACCCGCAGCTCATACAACGATAGTGGTGATGGTGCGGAGCAAAGGGCGGAAGAAGCTCGTAGATCACTTCCCCCGACTTTGAGGAAAGAGACTGAATAATGCCAATAGAAACAAAAAGTTCGATCGTGCGATAAAGCGTCGGGGGGTGCATACCGTAATTCCTGAGGCTACTAAGCAGCTCGCTACGCGAAAGTGGGGAGTCAACCAAGCTCAGAGTCCGAAACACCTCCATCCTCTCTTTTGTAACCCTCAGCCGATTTCGTCTCAGTACCTCAATAAATTTCGATTCCTTACTCATTTGATATCTCCGGAATTCTGGTCATTCAAGTGGGGTCTGGCCGAACCCTCTAGGCCTTTTATCGAACGCGTAGTCGAAATAAGAGTTCCGAAACCTACCAATACGACTATTACCATCACAAGTAATTGGCCTATCCCGAGATGGGCTAAGTTGTGAACCCTAATTCCCGTGCTTATCCCTATACCCATCACGGCCGGAAAAGCTAAGCCAACTGCTCCAACGGCGACAAAAGCCATTCCGCCTATCAAAAGGGTACGTCCAGCTGTAATCAAGGAGACGGTTCGTATGTCCTTTGGAGTAAGCGACTTCCGTCTCGCAATGTAACCAAATAAGGCGCCGGCGAGGACTTGGATCACCGTGGTTCCGAGTCCAAAAGCGGCCCCTGGCACCCATCCGAGCGATGCTGAAGGCATCGCTGGAGAAAGAACGGTATAAATGATCAGTGCGAAGGCACCGAAACCCCACCCAGCAATGAAGCCGTGGAGGGCCGGCATCCAAGCCTTTGGGTCAGATAACTTGTCCTCCTCAGTCATCTCCTTCAAGTGATGAGAAGGCGAGAGCAAGTGCCAATGATTGCCTCGAAACAGGTACATGGATGCCAGGACCATCGCCAAGCCGACGACGATATAAATTGCAAAATTCAGCCAAGGAACGTCACTAAGTATCCGGGTCAGTGAGAAATAGGCCAATTCAGATGCAATTGCACGCTGGAGGGTAAAAGCAAGCGAGAAGGTTAGGCCGGAGATTAAGCCTCGCCTGCTTGAGTAGCTCCCTATCGAATAGCTAAACGTTATGGGCCAAGTGTGCTCATCGGGTGTGATACCGTGCACCATACCCAGCACAAAGGCCAGCATCACCGCCGTACTTACGGAAAAGCTCCCGTGTGGACTCCAAAGACTCAAAGCAGCAACCAACATCTCAGCGTCCTGTTCGCCCGGCATATTAGAACATTTTTCTAACAGCTTATTAGTAATATGTTCTAACAAACCGCAAGTTTCTAAATTCCCGTTCGGTCAAGATTAGAAATTGAGGCGAGAGCAGGGCTCCGGGACTAGTTCTGATTCCGTAGTTTTGCCAATTCCCGTTTCCAGTCGACGAAAATGATGCTCAGTGTCCCATTCAGGATCATGTTAAAGCAGCGAACTACTGCCCGGTGAGGGTTCCAGGGGCCTTCCCAGCCAGATCCCCCTACATCACTCCTAAATACGAGTACAATTCAGCGCCTAACTGCCATCACAACAAGTTGGCCATTTCCGTCTGAATCTTTGTGAGGGGCGACTTACTCCCCACCCTTGGAGACGGGCCCTTAGGCCCATTTATCTAACAACCCATCCCTTCGGTCAGGTCGTGAGTTTCGAAGGCCGAACGGCGGCTAGCTATCTTGAACTTAGAAACCTGGAATATTGTAGTAACTACTACAGTTTGAGTAAATGTAAATCATCAAACGATCGACCGTCCCCGCTATATCGGGTAAAGCGGGCCGGGAAGCCTCGGCTGATAAAGGAATTTGGAAACTCACTGACCGAAACTCATTCTCGAAACTTGGTGAAAACAGCATGGAAAGCGAAACATCCGAGAAATTATCAAACGACCCCGTTAGCGCCAACACTAGCCAAGTTATCGATCAACTTGAAACCAATGTCGGCTTTCGCCTCTCAAGAGTATCCAGAAATCTAAGACATTCGTGGTCCTTTCGGCTGAAGACTTTGGGAATATCTCCGCCACAAGCGGCAATAATCCGCGGACTTTCCAACTATCCGACTACTTCCCTTCGCGAACTAGCCCGGCTTTTGGGGGCCGACCCTATGAACGTGAAAAGGTGCCTCGATGACCTAGAAAGTCTCAATTTGGTCCAGAGTGGAACGAAAAAGGGTGATAGACGGCAGCGCACCCTAACACTTACCATCGAGGGACAGCGGCTCGCTAAGGAGGTCGCACGCCTGGCTGAGGTACACGAACATTGGTTACGGTCCGCAATTCCTCCAAATGAACTAAATGCGTTTTTGAATGCGATCGACTCCCTCGAAAAACTGTTAGGCGTCAGCCGCAACTCTTAGTTTCACAATTTTGTCGAAAAAATGAAAATCCAACCAGCGAGCCAGGAGCAGACCGTTGACCTCGATTAGCAATAAGAAGGATGGAAGCAAAATTCATCCCGACGTCTCTTCATCATCAGGGTTGTCACACTCCCCTAAAATCGACTTTTCCCTCTGGGACCAAAGGTACAGCCAAGAGGCTTGGTCAGAAATACCTGATCCCGAGCTAGTCAACCTTGCAGAAGACTTGGAACCCGGTAGGGCTTTGGACCTTGGGTGCGGGACAGGCCGCAATTCCCTCTGGCTGGCTAAAAAAGGATGGCTAGTCACTGGCATCGATTCTTCATACGTTGGCCTCTCGCAAGCCATGACTAGGGCAAGAAGTCTGAAGCTAAACATTGAGCTCATCCATCATGATCTAGCCGAATACGATCCACCGACAAGACAGTTCGACTTAGTGGTCGTCTCCAACCTTCACTTCGCTGAGCCAATGAGAACGAGGCTATTCGAAATAGCAAAGTCCGCCTTGCAAACCGGAGGTTGCATCTATTTTCTCGGCCGCCACAAGGACTCCATTGG
>JAKCBW010000189.1 GCA_021842145.1 Actinomycetes bacterium | reverse complement strand
AAAAGCGCTAACGCAGTACCACCAGACCATAACTAGGATCTCCGGCGGAGTACTGATACTTTTGGCACTCTTCCTGTTGGGATCGCTAGTGCTTAGACTCCCCTCCTTGTATGGGGAAGCACGCTTTCACCCCAACCTGGATCGCTTCGGGCCCCTGGCGGCTCCCATTGCGGGCGTGGCTTTTGGATTCGGATGGACACCGTGCATTGGCCCGATACTTGGGTCGGTGTTAACTATGGCCGCCACACAAGGTCACCTAGCTCAAGGAGCCATACTTCTTACCCTCTACTCTCTCGGTCTTGGAATTCCATTTTTGATCATGGGATTGGCATTTGGCAAATTGACTGGTGCCCTTGGATGGATGAAAAAGCACTTCAATGCCTTGACTGTACTTTCGTCCTTTGCACTTCTCGGCTTTGGCGTTCTTCTGCTCTTCAACAAATTCACACTGGTAACAATTGACCTCCAGCACCTTATGCAATCCGTTGGACTAGGCAGGCTCGTGACTCTGGGTTAGTCTGAACTTATTTGTCGGCTCACAGCGTATGCTCCTTCTGAAGGTTGAACCGTGTGCTGCTGGGCTCGCTGAGACCACCAGAGATTGAACAATGAGTTCTGGCTAGCAAAATCGAGTCAACACTGCATTTCATATCGTCAACGACACTCTTCTGACCGGAAAATCACCGCCAAAAGCCCAGGGACGCTGCCACCTCTAATTTCGCCATCCGACGGTCCCGCAAGCTTCAGCTCCCATTAGAAAGCAGAGCAAACCTCCACTTGGAACTACCGATCTGTCACGCTGGTCTCCCACACCTTCAGTTCTCCACATGCTGTTACCCAACTGAGCTGAGAAGATTCGCGTCTATAGTGGATAAAGCGTCAACTCCTGGGTATCAAGTTGCCATTGAAGGCAAGGTTAGGGATTTAGAGATGGGTAACTTTGATGAAAGCTTCAAACTGGGGTTCATTCTGTTGCCGATCTCAGGTTTCGAACTCTAGCAAAGGGTAATCTCCCCCCTCCACTCCCTGAACACCGCTATCGCATTGCGGTGAGCGTTTATTGCAGGGCCATTGCCTATTCCCATCACATCCATGCCTTACAAGGGCCCGCTTGGAGTTCGAAAGTTGTCGACCAAAATTTCAAAATTCAGCCAGAACCAGCGACAAGTCTCGCTGGTCGCAATATCTGAGTTCGCATCCGTCTCTGCATCGATGGGATTACCCGTTGCGGTAACGTTCGCTATATTAGATCGCGGCGGATCGGCGTCTCAGGTGGGACTAGTTTTGGCTAGCGCATCCTTCACTTTTATCATCTTCCTGCTCATCGGGGGTGTCGTCGCCGATAGAAGGTCTCGCAAACTTGTTGCAATGGCCTCAGACCTCACGAGGACGCTCATTAGCGTACTAATTGCGGCCGTAATAGTCTTCGGGTCGGCCAAAGAGTCCGAACTGATTGTTCTGGCAATTCTCTGGGGTGCGGCAAGAGGATTCTTCATGCCATCGATAACAGCCCTAATTCCCGAAGTAGTTCCATCTGACTCTCTTCAGAAGGCAAATGCATTTAGATCAATGGCTATTGCGCTGGGTCAGACGGCCGGTCCGGCGATCACCGCTGTAATCATGGCCAGCTATTCGGCCGCCGCGGCGACTATCTTTACCGCATTTCTATACTTGATCTCGGCCATTGCCCTGTCACTCATACATCCCAACCCGAGGGCAAGCCTAAGCAAAGGGGCACACCCGCTTGCTGATCTATTCGAGGGCGTGCGGGTAGTCAGAGAGAGAAAATGGGCCGCCTTGACCATCCTCTCCTACTCAGCCATGCACCTCGTCGCATTTGGTCCAATATTGGTTCTCGGACCTATCATTGCTCAAAACCACCTCGGAGGGGTTAAGGCATGGGGTTTCCTCCTCGGAGCACAAGGCGTTGGTGGACTACTTGGATCATTCGCTGGATTCAAAATAAGGCCAAAGTATCCGATGCGTTTCATCGCAATAATGACCGCCTTTGCGGCTGCGTTCCCGCTCTGTCTGGCCCTCGGTGCCAACCTACTAATCCTTGGACTTGCGTCTGTCCTCGAAGGTATAATTTTCTCCGCATTCGAAGTTATCTGGAGCACCCTGCTTCAGAGCAGTATTCCAAGACAGGCATTGGCAAGGGTGACCTCTCTGGACTGGATGGGTTCGACCGCAACCCTGCCGCTGGGAGAACTCCTCGCCTCTCCAGAATCACGGATATTCGGTGTACCCGGCACTTTGTTCGTTGCAGCCGCCGCAATTGCAGCGGGGAACCTAGCACTGTTAACTGCAAGGTCGATACGCTCGGTGAGGCAGCCATAGTTTGGCCTCCCAACTAGCGAATCTAGCCTGTATTAATTTGATACGTGTATTACATGTGAACAACCACAACTTTCAGCAGCCTTGGTGATAATGTTGACCCATGAAGGTTGCGATATTTCCGTCGTGCATAGTCGATACCGTATTCCCTGAGGCAGGTGCTGCCGCAATTCGCCTATTAGAAAGGCTCGGAATTGAGGTCGACTTTCCACTCGAACAGACTTGCTGTGGGCAGATGCACCTCAATACTGGATATGAAACGGGGGCAAAGAAGCTTGCGGCGAGACACCTCGCAAACTTCACCCCCTACGACTGGGTTGTCGGCATTTCTACTTCTTGCACCACGGCGGTAAGAGAGTACTATCCTCAACTCCTGGGACCCACACGAGCCGAGGTAGGCGGAAGAGCTAAATTCATCGAATTGAGTGAGTTCCTATTAGATGTTCTCGGCGTTACCGAATTACAAGGCACCTTCGCTAAAAAGGTAACTTTTCATACGAGTTGCCATTCACTGCGTGGAATACAC
>JAKCBW010000188.1 GCA_021842145.1 Actinomycetes bacterium | reverse complement strand
GGGGCGTCGTTATTTGACAAGAGGCGATCGGCGATTGATTGGGCGACGATTCTGCCCATCACCCCCGAAGGCATCCCCGTCCTGGGCGGTGCTGGGGCGATGAGCGTGCCGTTAGGACTCGTCCTCGGCTTCGAGATCGGATGAGGCGGGGCGAAGGCAATGCCGATTCCGAAAAGGTTGTCATAGGCCGGACTCTGATATGTCTTTGGCCAATCCTCGGCGGTCCAGGCTTCGTAGGACTTTGCCGCGTAGTCGGCGTCTACTCGCAGGAATCCATTTGGTGCGAAAAGTTCCGAAGTAATGTCCTCTCCGCTTCGGTTGTATGCCTTGAGGTCGGCTCCACGAAATGGCGGAAGCAACATGGCAAAGTCGAATGGAAGTGACTCCTTGCTCCCATCCAACTGCTCGTAGTGGATCACCCCAGGGTCGACACGCTCGACGTGCGCCCGGAGAATCGCCCGGACATTGCGCTCCCTAAATAGCGATTCAGTCCATATCTTCGAAGTGGTGACGAAGCCTTGCTGGGCGAATTGCATCCCGCCTACTCCGAAGTCTCCTAGTTCGTATTCGTTTGTCAGGTAGATCACTTCGGCGAGATCTCGGACATTGCGCTCTCTTAGCTCATGCTCGACGTTGAAGGTGTACTCAAATGCCGCACCCTCACAGGTGCAGGTGCCGTGACCAACCCCGATTACGAGGGTCTTTCGTTCGCCGCGCTTTAATGCCTCGACTATCTTGTCAAACTCCTTCGACGTCTCCTCGGCGTGCTGGGCGGTGCACACCGAGAGGGAATTACCGTCGGGTCCCAGGCCGGGAGTGGCCGAGAAGTTGAGTTTTGGACCCGTCGCGTTGATCAGGAAGTCGTAGGAGAGCATCTCTTGCTCCCCCTGTTTGTCCGGATCGGTGTAGACAATGTCCACTGAACCTTGGGGACTATTTTCATCCCCCTCGGGCCAAATTGCTACCGCCTTCGCCTGACGAAACTCGATTCCCTTTCGCTTGTAGATCGGACGGAGGGGAAAGATGACCTGGTTCTTTGACATCTTCCCGACGCCAACCCAGATGTTGGAAGGTATCCAATTCCAGTTTGAGTTTGGAGAGACGACGACTATTTCGTGGCTATTTTTTAACTTTCTCTTGAGATGCAGGGCCGCCGTGTGCCCGGAAATTCCGGCCCCGAGAATTACGATACGTGCCATTAATTCCTCCCTTTTATCGATATGAGCTGCGAAGAACCTCTTCGGCCACCGTTGCGGATGAGCGAGGGGCCTTTATCGGTTCGATGAGTCGGTATGTCACTTGTATGTTCTTTTATACCCTTTAGGGTGTACGATTTACCATGCGAGAGACGCAGTTTACGGGTGTGTCCACCTAGGTGAAAGTACGTTTTAGCCGATGCGAAGTGGGTGATTACTCGGTCGTTGAATTACGGTGTCATTGGCCTGTTTCACGCATACTCCCTTCTAGAGGTCGTGTTTTTGTTTCTGTGCTAGCGTGAACCCGTAGGTTAATGGACCGATTGCTAGGTGTTTTGACAAGCGTTTCTCGGCCTGTTTTTTGTCCTGTCGGGAAAATTACCTTCTTGGGCATCATATACGTACTAGGGTATACGAACTGGGTAGCAATGGGTCGGTCAGCGGTAATTAGGTGACTTAGGTCACCTAATTAATAATCCGGAGGGACTTCCACACGGGGAGGAATGGTCTTCGGTCGATCCGCAAAAGGCCAACTTAGAATTTGGCACTTTGGGATAACGGAGACCTTCGGGGCGGTCCGTAGTCAGCGAATTACCTGCCAAGCTGCGAAAATCGAAGATCCATGAACGGGCGGTTAGGTATCTTTAGCAGGAAGGATCCGGGTCTTTTGATTTGGCCGCTAGCCAGGGTTAGGATAACCTCGACCACCCTGACCATGGCTAACAGGGGGTTCGATTTTCGCTGCGAACTTGTATTAAGGTGCGCTACCTGAGGGTCTTTTGGCACCTGGGACAGCTAGTCGAGGCGGGGGAGTTTACTAAGGGTCAATTGGAAAATTGCTAGTTGTGCCGAAGCAGAGAGGACCCCTGATTTGGATGGCAGGGGCCCGATAGTCTGCCTCGGCTAATCTGATGATCGAGCTAACTAAGAACGCAATTCTGGGAAATCGTCATCGCTCCATTCGCCTTCTACCCTCGTTTCGCCGCTATGGATTTCGTTCTCGCGACCCCTGAGATCTACACGACGGATCTTCCCCGAGATGGTTTTGGGTAGGTCGGTAAATTCGATCCGCCGTATTCGCTTATATGGAGCGAGGTTTTCCCTGGCGTACTTGAGGATCTCGAAGGCGGTCTCCTTGGTCGGCTCGTAACCCTTAGCCAAGGTGATATAGGCCTTGGGCACGGCCAGCCTCAGTGCATCTGGTGAAGGTACTACTGCCGCCTCTACTACTGCGTCGTGCTCAATTAGCACACTCTCGAGCTCGAAGGGCGAAATTCGGTAGTCCGAAGCCTTGAAGACGTCGTCCGTCCTTCCGACGTATGTGATGTACCCCTCCGAGTCGAGTGAAGCAACGTCACCAGTGTGATACCTGTTATCCCGCATCGCCCTTTGGTTCATTTCTGGGTTGTCTCGGTAGCCGACCATCAATCCGATTGGGTCGGTGGCTAGGTCCAGACAGATCTCACCGTCGGAGGAGGGTTCTTCGGATATCGGGTCTATCAGGGTTACCTTGTATCCAGGTAATGGTTTGCCCATAGATCCGAGGACTATAGGTTGCCCCGGAGTATTGCCGACCTGGGCCGAAGTTTCGGTTTGGCCGTAGCCATCACGAATTGTCAGACCCCACGATTTCTGAACCTCCTCTATTACTTGAGGATTAAGTGGTTCTCCTGCCCCGACAACT
>JAKCBW010000032.1 GCA_021842145.1 Actinomycetes bacterium | reverse complement strand
AATCTGCAGATGCCTCTCTGGCTGAGCCGAGAAAGTAAAGCGAAAGGCCTCAGGAGCGGTCAGTGAAACGGACATTCCATGAGGAACCATCGGCTCATGCTTCGGATATCCTTTCGGATAGAAATCCCTAACCCTACCAGCGATCGGATATGCATTTGCGTGCGGTATGTGCACTCCAGCATTCCCAAATCCCATTCCGGCGAAGGTTGCGGCCATAGACATGTCCATCCTGGCCTCGACGTCCTCCCCATGCAACACAGCCCGACGAAACGACCTCGCCAAAAGCTCGAGGGCCTTCATCGACCACATATCGGCGACTGGGTTAGATCCGCAGTAAGGGACTCGCTGCTCTGCGGTCTTGTGCTCGTAGGTGTAGTAAGGCTTTGCGGTATAGCTCTCTAAAGCGTGGCACAGTATGTCCATGCCGGTAGCTGCGGTAACCTCCGGCGGCTGACTAATGGTCAGCAATGGATCAACGATAGCCATCATTGGACGTAGTCTGGCATGACTGATCCCAGTCTTGACCTTGAGGGCAAGGACGTCCAAAACGCAAATCGTAGTGCTTTCGGACCCGGTTCCTGTGGTCGTCGGTACGGCAATTAACGGCTTTAGCGGCTGACTAGGTGCCTTTCCTCCCCCAACCGGAGCGTTGATATAGTCCATCAATTCACCCGGGTTGGTGATCATTAAGTTGATAGCCTTGGCCGTGTCAATGCTCGACCCACCACCTACCGCCACCAACCCATCCCATGGTCCAGTTCTGCGGGCATAGTCGACCGCCTCCTGGAGGCTTAGGTCAGTTGGTTCAACATGGACGCCGTCAAAAACATGCGCTTCAATACCGAACCGCCCCATTTGATCTGCTGCACGTTGAGGCGAGCCAGTTGCGGAAATTCCAGCATCAGTTACAACGAGCACCCGCTTGACCCCATACTGGGCTAAATCGAAACCAATTTCGTCCGAAGAACCTGGTCCAAACTTCAGCAACGGCGCACCATAGGTAAACACCGTCTCTGGATTATTAGCCATCACAAAACCCCTTATCCCTAGAAAAGTTATTACTCGTAGAAACCGGCCGGAGCAAGCTTCATGGACCTAAGTTGAGCGGCGTCATGGCCAAATATCATCTCTGCGTTCGAGGTCTCGGCAATCCGACGAAGCTTCTCGACCGAGGCGTACCATGCACCAAGGTCATTTACAATCGCAGCCGGTGAAGCCGGTGGGCCGTAGGAATCACCAAGGTATATCGCGTCAGAAGTGAAGATCATCGTACCGCTCTGAGCTAGATCGACCCGCATCGACATTGTTCCAGGGGTGTGCCCCGGAGCTTCAATAAGTGTTACACCGGGAAGGATCTCGGTATCGCCAGAAACCGTCTCGAACTCCAAGCCCTCATAATCTGCTTTCAGGTGAGCTCCATTGAAAGGGCCATCGTAGCCAAATGCGAACTCTTTTTCCTTGTCGTTGCAGATCAACCTGGCGTTTGATCCCTTAAACATCTGCATATTGCCTGCATGATCAAAGTGCAGATGCGAGGCGACGACGAAGTCAATGTCGTCCACGCCCAATCCGATCTGGCCTAACCTGGAATCGAAATACTCACTCTCTGAAACCTGGTCGTAAGGAAAAAATTCTTGGAGGCCGGTTGGCTCCCATCTAGTCTCCCAATCCCTAGGGCAACTCGTGTCCCAAAGGAGACGACCCTCGGGAGTTTCGATTACAACAGCGTGACTGGTACAGGAGTACCACTCGACAGGGCGATCCTTCTCACCCCTTGGTCGGATCGTCCTGCCTGCCTTCAAAAGCAGCCAGGTAAGGTCGCAACTCATCGCTCCACAATCCAAAACGTGCAATTTGATCGGCGCCATCGCCAGTTACCCCCGTATTCCGATCTCCACGCTGAAGATCCTTGCTCGAAAACTCTAACAGAGTAACATGCTACTTGACGACCTCTACGCTAATTTTTATCACCGATATTAATTAAACGCCGAGGAGGAGTTTTGCAAAGTTCAAGAGGCGGCGCCACACTCACCGAGCAAGTTGTGGCGACAATCCGTGAAGCAATCTTGAATGGCAAACTTGAGCCAGGCACACTATATTCCGTCTACAAAATGGCCGATGAAATCGGGATTTCACGAACCCCCGTGCGTGAAGCCCTGCTCCGATTGGCCGATGCGGGCATGGTCCGCTTTGAGAGAAATCGCGGCTTTCGAGTGTTACGTACCTCGGTGCGCGAACTCCAAGAGGTCTTTCAACTTCGACTTCTCCTCGAAGTGCCCGCCGCCTACCGAGCAGCTCACCTATCAGACGAAAAATTGAGCGCAAAGGCGAGAGAAGAGCTCGCCGAAATGCGCAACGCGGCAATCGGCCACGACGAGAACCTCTTCATGGCACACGACAGAGCATTGCACGAGCTAGTGCTGGCTGCCTCTCAGAACAACAAGCTCGTCAGCGCCGTGAGGGATCTTCGGTTCATAACTATGACACTTGGTGCGAGTACCGTCGACAGGTCAAGGACACTCTCGAACATAGCAGACGAACACCAGCCGCTGGTCGACGCAATTGAAAGCAAGGATCCTGCTGCAGCGGCAGCGGCCATGCATCACCACATAGTTCATACGGGTCAACTCCTGCTCGAGCAGCTAATTAAAGACGGTCGGGATTCTTCTGGCCTTGATCCGCAATGGGCACGCTCTTTTACTGCGGACGTGCAATTTCGTGGTAGCTACCAGAATCGCCAACCCTTTGCCAAATGAGCAGGTTGGCCATTCGAACAAATCGTTTCAACCACGAAGCAAAACCATCAAGGCGTCCAGACCTGACTTGAAGCTCAGATTGGGATGATCTCCTAGATCTTGGGATCGAAAACGAATTGCCAAAGGCAGGTCTTGGCTATCCGAGCGAAACATCAAAGCACCATGGCCTATACCGATTGCCTTATTTTCAACAGTGACAACTCTCTCTTTTCTCTCTTTTCTCTCTTTGTGCGGCCAAGTCACCAGATCTCTTTCCTGGTCAAGATCTAGCCACAGCTAGCGGAGCGCTGGTCACCAAGCTGATAATTGACCATTTCCGATCGACACAACCCGTACTAATCGCCGAGTAGTCGAATTATGGAATCCACTCCTGCTACTCGGCGAATCAAAGGTCAACTTAACATGAAATAGCGGTTCGCCTCGACCATTAGACACACCACCACGGAGGGTGCAATACGTTACTCGCCCTCCGGCAATGAGCCGGGCATCAAAGGGGCCAGCTCATCCATCGAAGCGAACCGCCGGTAGCTACAAACTCATGGCGGGGCTTTAACCGCTTGATGCATTATCGCCCAGATCAATGCATTATGGCTCAGCCGGGGCTAGTCACCTATAGTCAATTGGCCGTCTCTAATGAGAGATTGAGCGACCGCTAAGCGGGCGATGGGCACTCTGAAACTAGAACAACTCACATAGTCAAGTCCAGCCTTTACAAAGAGGTCTATCGAAGCCGGATCTCCACCGTGCTCGCCGCAAACGCCAACCTTAAGAGCGGGGCGAGTGCTTCTTCCACGTTCTACGGCAATACGTACCAGCTCCCCGACCCCGCTCGGGTCGATTGTCTTGAACGGATTCGATGCAAGTAGCCCCTGGTCAATATAGGTCGCCATCAGCTTTCCCTCTACGTCGTCTCGAGAGAAACCGAAGGTCATCTGAGTTAGGTCATTTGTACCGAATGAGAAGAACTCGGCGGCCTCAGCCAACTCGTCTGCCCGAAGTGCCGCCCGCGGGGTCTCAATCATCGTACCGACTGCAACATCGAGGCCGACGACCCCGACCTCGTCTATGGCGTTTCTCACCCAAGATACTGCGAGTGCGAGTTCGTCTTTTGTCACCGTCAGAGGGATCATTATCTCGATGATCGGCTTCTTCTTCTCCTTCAGGCACACGGCAGCCGCCTCCATCAACGCCTTGACCTGCATCGCGTATAGCCCGGGCTTGATCACCCCAAGCCTTACCCCCCGGGTTCCCAGCATCGGGTTGGTCTCTTGCCACATCCTGGCAGCTTGGTATAGGCGAGTCTCCTCTTCGGTCAGCCCGACCGACGCCTGCTTTACGGCGAGTTCCTCTAGGTTTGGCAGGAATTCGTGGAGGGGAGGATCAAGAAGTCTGATCGTCACCGGGAGACCGTCCATGGCCCGAAGAATCTCCAGAAAGTCGCTCCTTTGGGCCACCCTAAGTTCTTGTAGTGCCGCCTCTTCCTCTTCTATTCCCTCAGCAAGGATCATTCTTCGCATAATCGGGAGGCGCTTATCGTCCAAAAACATATGCTCGGTACGACATAGTCCGATACCTTCAGCCCCAAAGGAGCGGGCAAGAGCGGCATCCGCCCCGGTATCGGCATTTGCCCTTACTCGAACCCTGTTCTTCCTGACATCGTCGGCCCAGGACAACAGCAACTGAAACTCAGGAGGAGGCGTTGCCGCAGTTAGGCGTACGGATCCGATCACCACTTCGCCGGTAGAGCCATCGATTGAGATTTCGTCCCCCTCAATAACGGTCTTGCCAAATGCTACGAAGGATCTTCCCACAATGCGAATGGCGTCTGCACCAACCACCGCCGGCTTTCCCCACCCCCTTGCCACAACTGCGGCGTGGCTAACCAATCCGCCACGGGTAGTAAGTATCCCTTCGGATGCGAGCATTCCATGTACGTCGTCTGGGGAAGTCTCCTTTCTGACCAGGATTACCTTCTCGCCACGCCTAGACGCTAACACCGCCTCTTCGGCGCTGAAATATACCTTCCCGACGGCGGCTCCGGGTGAAGCTCCGAGCCCCTTGGTCAGAACTGAGTGTCTCTTGGTGGCGAATTGAGGATGTAGAACCTGGTCTAAGTGGTCGCCACTAATTCGAAGTATGGCTTCATTTTTTGAGAGGGCGATTTCCGACTCTTTGGTCATATCGACCGCCATCTTTAGTGCCGCCACACCCGTGCGCTTGCCGACCCTCGTCTGAAGCATCCACAGCTTTCCCTGCTCGATGGTGAACTCGGTATCGCACATGTCACGATAGTGGCGCTCCAACCTTGAAAAGATCGACATTAGCTCGTCGAATAGGTCCGGAAATCGATCTTTGAGTCGACTCAGGGGCTCAGTATTGCGCACCCCAGCCACCACGTCTTCGCCTTGGGCATTGACTAAAAAGTCACCGTATGCTCCCCTTGCTCCGGTGGCGGGATCCCTAGTGAAGCCAACTCCGGTCCCAGAGTTGTCGTCTCGGTTGCCAAAGACCATCGCTTGGACGTTGACCGCTGTCCCAAGGTCGTTCGGGATGCCTTCACGCTGCCGATATGCGATTGCCCTCGAGCCGTTCCAGGAGTTGAATACGGCCATTATCGCACCTCTGAGCTGAAGCATCGGTTCCTGAGGGAACGGTTCGCCGCTTGCGCGTAGAACTAGTTCTTTGTAAGAGTCCACCAGGTATCTCAGCAGCTCGGTAGGAACCTCTGAGTCAGACTCGGCGTTTGAGAGTTGCTTGGCGGCCTCAAAGAGCCGATCAAACTCGTCGCCTGGGATCCCAAGTACGATCCTCGCATACATGTGGATGAAGCGGCGATATGAATCGTAAGCGAACCGATAGTCGTCGGTCTGTTCGGCTATCCCGACAACGCTTTGGTCGTTGAGGCCAAGGTTCAAAACCGTGTCCATCATGCCAGGCATGGAAAACTTGGCTCCAGAACGAACCGAGACTAGCAGCGGATTTGACGGATCGCCAAGCTTTTTGTCCATCTTTGACTCCAACACCGTCAAAGCCTCGCAAACCTGGGCATCAAGCTCTTTGCTCCAACCCTTTTGGAGGTATTCGCGACATGCCTCGGTAGAAATCGTAAAGCCCGGCGGAACCGGTAGTTCTAGTACCGAAGTCATCTCAGCTAAGTTGGCGCCTTTGCCTCCAAGCAGATCCTTCAACTCCTTTGGCGGCGCCAAATGGGGGAAATCAAACGAGAAAACGAGCTGCATCTACCCTCCTTGAGTCCCGGTTAGTCGACGAGGAGGACGCCTTGACGCCATCTCGTCTACCCCCGGTAACAGACCGATCACTCCCGCGGTCCCAATCGGAAACAAAGACGAACAAAAGTCGCCGCTGCCCAAGACAAAACACCGCTAGAAGCCTAGAGCCCCGCTCACATATGTCATCAGCTCATCGATTGAGATTCTGACCTGTTCAGTGGTATCCCTATTCCTGACCGTGACGGCATTGTCTGTCAGAGATACAAAGTCTATAGTCACGCAGAGCGGGGTACCCACCTCATCTTGCCTACGGTAACGCTTTCCTATGGACTGGACTTCGTCATAGTCGGTTGAATAACGTTCCGCCAGCATGCCAAAGACCCTTCCCGACAGCTCGGAAAGCTCGGGCTTCTTCGAGAGCGGCAGCACCGCAATGCTGTATGGGGCGAGCCGGGGATCGAGCCTGAGCACGACCCTCTTCTCATCGGCGACTACGTCTTCGTCGTAAGCCGCAAGCAAGAATGCCATCATCGCCCTGGTCGCACCGGCCGCAGGCTCTATTACATAAGGCACATACGGTTCACCGGTCTGTTGGTCGAAATACTCGAGTTTCTCGCCGGAGCCTTTAGCGTGGGAATTGAGGTCAAAATCGGTCCGGTTGGCAATTCCTTCAAGCTCTCCCCAGCCCCAGGGGAAGTCAAACTCTACATCGACCGTACCGGCGGAGTAGTGCGAGAGTTCCTCTTTTTCATGCGGCCTTAGACGGATCTTTTCGGCGGAGATACCGAGATTCAAGTACCAGTTGAACCTCTCCTTGTACCAGTATTCGAACCAGTAGTCGGCCTCCGAAGGGGGAACGAAAAACTCCATCTCCATCTGTTCGAACTCCCGAGTCCTAAAGACGAAGTTTCCAGGAGTTATCTCATTTCGAAAGCTCTTGCCAATTTGGGCTATGCCAAAGGGGGGCTTTAACCTTGACGACTGGAGGACATTTTTGAAATCAACGAACATGCCTTGTGCCGTCTCTGGACGCAGGTAGGCTACGGAAGCGTCGTCTTCAACCGGCCCGACAAATGTCTTGAACATCATATTGAACGCTCTCGCCTCGGTCAGGTCAGTGGATCCACACTTGGGACATACCCCTGCGATCTGATCTTCCCGCCAGCGCTCCTTACAATTACGGCAGTCAACCAGAGGGTCGGTGAAGTTGGCAAGGTGGCCCGATGCCTCCCAGATCTTTGGTGTAGTAAGGATCGAGGCCTCTAGGCCCACTACGTCGCGCCTCGTCTGGACCATAGCCCTCCACCAAGCGTTACGGACGTTTCGCAACATGAGTATCCCCAAGGGTCCGTAATCGTAGGTCGATCGGAAACCTCCATAGATCTCCGCAGACTGAAAGACAAAGCCCCTACGCTTTGAGAGGCTGACGATTTTCTCCATGAGTTCTGGGTCGGACATAGCCGCACACTAGCCGCTCTTTGGGCAATTGCCTAACGGCTCGTTGGCGGAATTAGCGAAAATTTAAACGACCCAAACTTTGAGATCAATCAGAAACTGAACCGCTCGGATAGGGCAGAAAAGAGATCTCCTAGAATGGTGCGGGTTTCAGTGCCTAAGAACGGGGCTAATCGTCTTGAGCTTCCTCTCGATCATCGCCTCACAGAATGAAACGACTAGCCCCTCCATCACGAACTCATCTTCGCGTTTGGTAACGACAAATGCCCTTGAAGCTTGCCCTTGGAGGACTAACCTCATCGCCCTAAGTGCTCCAGGGGTTATCTCGCTTCCGATCGGATGTTGCGAGCAGGTCACCGCTGCTGACCTTGGATCAAAGGCAACTATGTCGTCATTAGTACCACAGAGCCGACAGGTGTCTAGGTTTGGACCGAACCCTTCGATCTGCAAAGCCCGCAAAAAAAATGCCGGCACATACATTACTGACTTATTGTTAGCCAGCGATCGGACTGCCCTAATCGTTGCATCAAATAACGTCGGATCTGGGTAATCGTCATGGGTCAACTTGTCGACGATCTCAAGGATCGACATCGCCCTCTGGATCGAAGGAAGGTCTATCCGCAATTCAAAATTGGAGTCGATCGTTTCGGCCTGAGAAAGTATGTGAAGGTCCTTTCCCATCCAGAGCTGAACGTTTAGATGGCTAAGGGGCTCGACACGCCCGCCTATACGACTCTTGGTCTTCCTACTTCCCTTTGCGATGGCCCGCAACTTACCATGCCCCTTGGTAAAGAGAAGGACGATCCTGTCGGCCTCGCCGAGTTTGTAGCTCCTAATTACAAGGGCCTCGTCCCTTATAAGCGCCACTACTTACCCCTTCTGGCTAACTTTCTTCGACCGCCGATTGCGATCAAGAATGGAAAAACCACCAGCGGTATCAGCAGTGACAAGAACTGCTTCGCTCCCGCCGCTACCAGTATGACCATCAAGACCACTAGCAGGATAAACCCCAAAATCAATACGCTACGCAATCAGGAACCCCCGCCTAGACCGCCGTAACGGCGATTTCGCCGCTGGTACTCCCTCACAGCCTCAAAGAGGTGCTCTTTCCGAAAATCCGGCCAGAGCACATCCTGAAAAATGAGCTCGGAATAGGCAATCTCCCAAAGCAGAAAGTTTGAAATCCTGAACTCTCCAGACGTTCGAATTACCAGGTCTGGGTCTGGGGCATCTGGGTAGTAAAGTGCCTTGGCTATCGTCTTTTCATCCACGGACCTGGCGGAGGTTCCATCTTGGATGATCTTTTTAACTGCATCCACGATCTCCGCCCTGCCACCGTAGTTGAAAGCGATGGTCAAAGTCAGGGTTCGATTAGCACGGGTCAATTCGGTTGCGCTATCGATCTCCTTTGCAACGCTTCGGGGAACCCTCCAGTCCCTCCGGCCTGAAAATCGAATTCTCACCCCCCTTCCATTGAGGTAATCCCTCCGATTGCGAAGCAGGTTTTTGTTGAACCCCATTAGGTATCTGACCTCCTCAGGAGGTCTGCGCCAATTTTCAGTAGAAAAGGCATAGACAGTCAGCCACTTTATACCGAGGTCCAAAGCACCATCGACTGCGTCCAAAAGCGCAACTTCTCCGGCTCCGTGTCCCTCGGTCCTCGGCAGTCCCCTCATCTTTGCCCATCGGCCATTTCCATCCATAACACAACCGACATGGACGGGAATATTCTTTAGGTCAATATCGGGGATCGAAGACTCCCGTGAAACCACTACTCCCCCTTCAAGCTCGCTTCAGTTCAGCCTCAAGGTGTAGCTGAGTTGGATGACCGGGTATGGCCATAGAAAATCTATAACGGAGCAGATCGGGATAGACCTCGATCAACCTCTCGGTTGACTCGACCACTTTGGCGCTAGGACTGGAATTGACCGTTGTGCTCTTTAAATCCAAAACAAAGTGGCCTTCGGTCTCCAGAATAGTTCCCGAGTAGATCTCAACTATTCCAAAGGCATGGGCGACCACCACCTCAACTACACCTTCGGGTAGCAGTCTGATAAAACCGGACTCCGAATGAAGGGGCGTTTCAGATTCCATTGACTTAGTGCTCTGCGCGAAGCTTATCCATGGCTTGCCGACGTGGTTAAAACTGGTCGTCTCGCTGTATCTGAAGCTCTGAATCGTAGGGTAGGAACCTCGTCCCTCACCCTTCCAAACTCCCCCAAGCAAATCTTGGATGCGAACTGTCATAAATATTCCACCATCTATCGTGCTCGGGACTGTTAGGTCACTCGACCAGATCAGTCAACTGAATCCGTCTTAGCCGTCGGGATCAAGGCATGAGGCCCAAACGACTGAGCGACTTCGAAGAACCTTGCCAATTTTTATCTACTTTGACAAATAGTTCAAGCCTGGTTCCCTTGGGTAACTGGCGGCGAACCGCAATCCCCACCGCCTTGAGAATCTCCCCACCCTTGCCAATAACAATAGGCTTCTGGGACTCTCGCTCCACGAGTATTTCCACTCGAACAAGTGGCGGATCCCATTCGGATACAACCGTCGCAATCGAATGAGGGAGCTCCTCCTTTGCCATCTTTAACAGCTCCTCGCGCACCAAGTCGGCCACCCACATCTGCTTTGGAGTATCAGAAACCATCGACCTCGGAAATAGTTTTGGTCCATCGGGCATTTTGGCCGCAATGGCATCTAGAAGTTCACTTACCCCTTTGCCGGTCCTTGACGAAATCGCAAAGTAGTCTTCAAAGCCGAAAGTACCAAGTACGGAGAGTTGGTCCAAAATCGCCTTGGGTTTGACGGCGTCACACTTGTTTAAAACGATGAAGGCCGAGGAAGGGGCCCGGGAAAGAATCATTTGATCTCCCCTTCCTATCCCCGACTTGGCGTCGATTAGAACTAGGACGAGATCGACCTCGCCGATGACCTCCGTTGCGGTCTCGTTCATCTTTTCGCCTAAGAGGGTCTTTGGTTTGTGGAGACCGGGAGTGTCAACAACCACAATCTCGGCACCCTTGTGATCTACGATACCCCTAATCCGAGAGCGGGTTGTGTTGGGGTGGGGAGAAACAATGGATACCTTGTGGCCGACCATTGCATTTAGTAGGGTCGATTTACCCACATTTGGCCTACCAACTAGGCTGACGAAACCAGATCTCACCGCTAGCTCAACTCATCTGACTTTTCGCTCCAGTCGGAGGGCCTAGGCTCGACCCTGACTGAAACTACTCTTCTGCCGGTCACTTTGTCCGCCCTGAAAAGAAACCCTTCGGTCTCGGCGATTTCACCCTCTTCTGGAAGATGCCCCAAGAGGCCAAGGACAAAGCCAGACACGGTATCCCAGTCCCCTTCGGGTAGGTCTGCGTCAAGTAGCTCGGACAATTCATCTATTGAATATGAGCCGGACACCAGATAGCCACCTTGCTCCAGCACTTGGACTTCGGGGACCTCTTGATCGTACTCGTCGACTATCTCTCCGACTAACTCTTCTATCAAATCCTCGAGTGACACGATGCCTGCGGTACCGCCGTATTCGTCGACAATCACCGCCTGGTGAAACTTTCCCGCCTGCATCTCTCGCAACAGTTCTGCTACCGGCTTGGTTTCAGGAAAGTAGTGCGTCGGCCTTAGCAGCTTTCGTAGCGACTTGTCGGTCTCCTTGTTGACGACAACTTTTAGGAGATCCTTTGCGAATACGACACCGCAAATATTATCTATGTTGTCTTCGTAAACCGGAATCCTGGAATACCCCCTATCTAGCACGCACTTGATAGCGCTAGAGATGGGCTCCGAAACAGCGATGGCGACGATGTCGGGGCGTGGAACCATAACTTCGCGGGCCACCGTATCTCCAAAGCTGATAATCGAATGGATTAGCTCGCGCTCCTCCCCTTCGATGACCTCACCCTCCAAGGCGGCGTCCGCCATCGCAAGGAGTTCCTCCTCAGATACGGCACTTCCATATTGGTTCTTGGATGCGGGCGACAGTGACTTTGCCAGACCGAGCACTAGGTTCGATATCGCCCTTATTGGCCAAACCTTCAAGATTGCAACGACGATAGGAGCGCTAAAAAGGGCCGCCTCCTCGGGGCGGCGGACAGCCCAGTTTTTAGGGAGTGCCTCGCCAAATACGAAGATAATGAGCACCTCGACGGTGGTGGCAATAGCGACACCAAGTCCACCAAATATATGCTCCGACACGATCCCAACTAGAGTCGCCGCTACTAGTTGGCTCACCAAGGTAAGCAGAAGTATCGGATTCAGAAAGCCCGTTGGGGCTTCAAGAAGAGCGACTAGGCGTTGCGCTCCCCGCCTCTGCTGCTCAACCATGGCAGAAGCCTTTATTCGGGACATTCTGGTCAGTCCAGTTTCGGCGAATGACAGAAAAGCGGAAAATACCACGAGTGCAATCGCCACGATTAACAGCGTTACTTCTCTCGAACTGAAGTGCGATGCGAACTTCGTCGTGGCACCCGAAGCGTTGGCCACTAGGTAAAACTTGATCAATCCCGCCAGATCAAAAGGTGTCACCTCTGTCTTCGCTCCTTGAGGGGGCGATAAATTGAGTTGAGGATCTCGTCCTCTTTCGCCTCCATCACCTCTGCCTCTTCATCTTGTTCATGATCCATGCCTCGTAAATGTAAGATCCCGTGCACCAAAAGTAGGGCCACCTCGTCATCAAAACTGCCGTCGTGTCCCCGGTCCCCCAGGTGTTCCTCACATTGAGCCAAAGCAACCTTGGGACAGATCACTACGTCGCCGAGAAGGTAGGGCAGATCGGATTTTCTAGGTCCTCCACCAGCGGGGCCCGTTCCTCCACCATCAGGTGAACGTCCACCCGATGGTGAATCTAGATCGATCGGAAAGGACAGCACGTCGGTCGGTCCAGTCTTGTTCATGAAGCGCTCATTGAGGCCAGCAATCGCCGCCTCATCGACAAACAATACCGATAGTTCACCCGCCCCAGTTACACCAAGCGACCCAAGTACGCCCTTGGCCAGATCAACCCAGAACTCTTCATCCAGTTTAATTTCGTCCTGTTCGTTAGCGACGAACACGTCTGGTATCACCTAGTACGCCTCTCTTGGTCCCGAGTCAACTTCTCTACTTCGCTGCGCTCGTAAGCTGCTACGATCTTGGAGACTATCGGGTGACGTACTACGTCGCGATTGGTGAGACTTGCAAATTCAATTCCGTCGATTTTCCCGAGTAATCCCTCGAGTCCCACAAGACCAGACCTTCTGCCGGCTAAGTCGATCTGTGTTATGTCCCCAGTTACGACCGCTTTAGACCCGAACCCAATACGAGTCAAAAACATTTTCATCTGCTCGGGTGTGGTGTTTTGCGCTTCATCGAGGATGATAAAGCTCTGATTCAGTGTCCTGCCTCGCATAAAGGCCAGTGGTGCCACTTCTATTGTCGCCCTCTCAATCAGCCTCTGGGCGACTTCTGGATCTAGCATGTCATAGAGGGCATCGTAAAGCGGCCTTAAGTAGGGGTCCACTTTAGCCATGAGATCTCCGGGCAAAAACCCCAGCCTTTCGCCAGCTTCAACGGCTGGCCTGGTAAGGATTATCCGGTTGACAACCTTCGACTGCAGGGCTTGGATCGCAAGCGCAACGGCAAGATAGCTCTTGCCGGTGCCGGCGGGTCCAATACCGAAAGTTATGGTATTTTTCGCAATCGCATCAACGTATGCCCTCTGCCCAGCAGTCTTAGGTCTTACAGAACGGCCTTTAGAAGACTTGAGGAGCTCTAAGGTGACGATCTCAGATGGTCTCTCGTCCGCCCGGATCATATCGATCGATCGGATCAAGTTTTCGCCGTTGATCTTCTCGCCCCTCTCGAGAAGGAGGATGAGTTCTTCAAAAAGTGACGCGACCCTGTCTACTTCTTCCCCAGAGACCGAAATTTGATTTCCACGAACGACTATCTGGGTATTAGGAAACGACGACTCGATACTCTTCAACATTTCATCGTGTTGACCAAGCAATCCCAACATCAGGTGGTTTCCTGGGACCTCTAGCTGTACGGTCTCAGCCAAAAGATTTTGTCCTCTCACTATCAATAACGAACCGAAAACCTATCTTTAAAGAATTGCCCATATCAGCTAGCCTCGCATCTTTTATATGCGTAGCCTTTATCTTGGTTCATACGTCGCCTATCTTAAGAATGAAACTCACCATAACTATTATCTCACCAAGTACTGCGAGTAGGGTCATAGATGTACGATCCAGAGAATGACCAACCAGGCGAGACGGACAGAGATCCTTTATGGGAGAGCCTCCAGATTTGGACCACGGATATCGAACTTGAGCGGGCGGCCAAGAGGCATAGTTCAAAAAGTTTTGAATTGGCCAAGTATGCTTCGCTAACACTCGCCGAAAAAATACAACTCGCTTCTTTGAATGCCCGTCCGATTACCTTCACAATGTCTTCGGGACGAATCCTGTCCCTTCCAGTTTGGTCGATTTCCAAAGACGGCGTCATGTGCGGCCCGATCGAAGGTAACCGAATTCCAACCAAGATCCTATCGTTAGGTTGGATACGTTCGATCAACATCACCCCAACCCCAACCACTTTTCCCGAGCTGAAAATGGAAGCTAATGGCACATTTTTGGCCTGGATCGAATCCAACCTGTCTAGCGGAACCGATATCGTCGTACGCACGGCCACTTCGATGACCCCCACGCATCTCATCTTCCTCGGCGTTGGAGAAGATCACCTTATTGCAAAGTCTGCTAATCAGGAACTCCTCTTCCCCCAGGTATCCATCGCCGAAATCGACATAGTCGTGATTTAGCTTGGCCCACTCGTCGGGGCGGGCAGTAGCGGATTTCATGCTTCTTTACCGCTTTGTGCCTTTAAGTCATATAGATGCCGCAAGTCCCCGGGCTGAATTCGAGTCGACTCGATAAATGCTTCGACCTCATCTCTTTTGAACCTTATGACCCGGCCAATCTGGTAAGCAGGTAGCTGGCCGTCGTCTACGAGGCGGTATGTAGTCCTGAGAGAAATCCCAAGCAACTCGGCGGTCTCCTTCGACCCCAACCACTCGGTGTGCGATTCCTGATCGTGCTTCACATTCGTTATTCTACTCCAAAGACGATGGAATTGAACCAAATATGCTGATACACATCCAAGATCATCGAATACAAACCAGATACCAGGTGCGTGCTTGAAGCAGCTCCGCTGGTTAGGAACTTAGGGCCTCCCGCTCACCGCTAAAGCAACCACTCGGCCCCTC
>JAKCBW010000187.1 GCA_021842145.1 Actinomycetes bacterium | reverse complement strand
CCCATCGGTTACCTGTCCGGTCAGTTCAGACCCCTCATGCTGGACGTCAGCAGCCTGGGCAGCATGCGACCTCTTTGGACCTTCGGGCTGGCGAATTTGTCTTTCTGTAAATTTTCTGTCACCTGATTGGGTAGGGGGCCTAGAGCCAACTATTCCTTGGCGAGCAGACCGGTCTTCTCGTCCTGGCTTTGCTGTTGTAACGGCATCACTATTCTCACTTCCCTGTCGGTCGGCGGAAAGTTCGCCAATTCGATCCTGGTCAACTTCCCCTTCGGTCAGACCTTTTAACTCCTCCGAAGTAACAATTCCCGGGCGAGACACCTCGGCCGAGTGTAGCTTTTTCACCGATGCACGCACTGCTGACGATAAACGAGTAATCGACTCTGGCACCTGATCCAGCTCGACTCCACCGTTCGAATTATCGGTAGAGGGCGCCGATGATTCCTCAGTAGGTCCAGGTAAGTCGCCGCCGGATATCGATTCGACTTCACTCACCGAATCATTGTGGGGCTCATCTACAGTTGGTTCAAACATCAATGTTTGAGACGGTCTAGCCTCGCCATCACGATCTCCAAGGTGATCACGAATCACCTTGAGAGGCATGAAGGTTTCTTTTTGTATGAGCAGTACTGCTTTCAGTCGCTCAACATCGTGCTGATAGAACTTGCGGTATCCCGACGGTGTCCGCTCGAGGTCCAGTAGCCCTTTGGATTCCAGAAAACGGATCTTGGATATCGTAACGTCGGGAAACTCATCTCGGAGGCGCGCTAAAACTTCGCTTATGGACCAGTAGTCCCTCTCCCCTTCCAAGGTCTTAGTCCTCTTCTCCAGGTATTAAAAGGAAAATAAAGCGGTACTTGCCAATCTGTATTTCGTCACCCGAGGCAAGTTCCGACTCGTCTGTCCTGTTCTGGTTGTGATAGGTTCCGTTGAGAGATCCGACATCAGTAAGGAAATATCGAGTTCCTATCCTGCTAACCTCGGCATGCCTCCTCGACACGGTAATGTCGTCGAGAACTATATCGCTTTCTGGATGGCGACCAATTTTCGATACGCTCCTGTCAAGGGCGTACCAGCTACCGGAGTCAACTCCACCCCTGATCAGAAAGATGCCCACCCCTTTAGGAAGGTTGGCCTCGACGCTATCAATTGCGCCGGCTACCTCAATGGGACCAATAGATCCGGTAGTCTCTTGCTCCGCAAGCAGAAGGGTTCGGCCACACGACGAACAGAACTTAGCTCCTGCTTGATTCTGATGACCGCAAAAGCCGCATATCAACTGGCTTCCCCTTTACTTGCCGTCCACTATAAACCCGAGGTTACACCCTAAGGCGCAACCCTCAACTATAACCTTATGGTTGCAGCCTATGTGCCGGCAACAGTCAAAACCTAAGCGGCTTAGGAAATGAGTTTTCTATAAGCGTCTGCGGTTAAAAGTCCTTTAAACTCTGTTTCGTCCTCCGCTTCAATCACACATATCCAGCCGTCTCCATACGGGTCAGAATTAATTAACTCCGGAGAGTCTGAAAGCCTCTCGTTAATTTCAACGACTTTGCCAGCAATTGGGGCAAAGATGTCCGAGACCGACTTCGTGGACTCGACTTCGGCAAAACTTGCGCCAGAAGTTACCGCAGCACCTAGGGCCGGTAGTTGCACAAAAACGACGTCACCCAGGGCGTCTTGTGCATAGTCTGTGATCCCTACTCGAAGATTCTTGCCTTCGATGCGAGTCCATTCATGATCCTTTGTGAATCCAAGTTCATTTGGTATGTCCATCCACGTAACATTAGTCAAGTGGCTAGCCCCATGCACCTCATAAGACCAACGAGTAGCTTTATTTGTTTTTCCACGACTTCACTGTGGCGTAAAACACTGGGCATTAGTTAAGAGTTCTTCAGCCGCGAGATCAAATCCTTTGATCGATCTCAGGGATACTGTTTGACCTCCGGCTGCTCGCTTGATTCGCCACCACTGGCCCATTCGCAGCATTATTAACTAATTGAATTGGGTTAGAACCAACAGGCCTCCAACTCAGCGGTTATCAAATTTTTGTGAGCACAAAAACTACTGCGCTATATCGTGCTTCGGCCTCTGATGATCTCGACGAGCTTCTTGAAGTACTGGAATGCCGCACCGAAGAGAATCCCTGTACCCGCTACAATTGCTCCCTCGGTCATCCAGAGCAGCCACCTAGAATCGATTTGACTTGCACTTGCTAGCACCGCAAGGGGGAAACTTGTCAGTAGGATAAAGGTGCCAAGTTTGCCTATCCATACCACGTCAAGGCGCACCTTGCCCAAAACCCCCACCGTCAAAACGACGACGCTTACGATAACTTCCCTCGCCAAAACGACGACTATGAGCCACCTCGGCACGACCGAAAAATACCAAAGTCCTATCGAAGCAACGACCAGAACGATTCGATCGCAGGTTGGGTCGATTATCTTTCCCACAGTCGAAACTTGTCCGATTCTTCTGGCAACGTACCCATCGAGGAAGTCAGTAACTCCCATTAGGCCACCCAGGATGGCGGCGAACAGCCTGTCTTGAGGGATTCGAAGCCAAAACAAAAACAGTGGCAAGACAAGGACCCTTGAGAGGCTGATGAAGTTCGGCAGGGTGATGACTTTTGACTCTACTGAGCGTTTTGGCAGTGACACTGACATGATTCTACAAAGTCAGTAATTTTTTGGCCCGTAATACGAACCAATCAATGAGGATGCGGAGGTCCAAGTTCCTCACAACCCGCTTATGGATGGTTTGCGTTCGGTGTCGATACCTAGTCATGCGACAACTGAATGTGATCATGAAGGTGAACCTCCTCGCCGTTACGGACGGAGCTTCTCGCTCCGCCGCTTGGTATGGTTCTCCAAACATCACTTCCATCGCCACCACGACGAATTTTCGTGATATCGACGAATCGGTCTC
>JAKCBW010000186.1 GCA_021842145.1 Actinomycetes bacterium | reverse complement strand
AAAAATGTCGTGAAGTAGATAGCGTTTACCTTTGGCTTCGTCGGGGTCCTCGCTAATTCGGCATTAATAGCGTTCAAAAGCACCTGCTTGGCTAGGTCCCTCGACTGGGGATTGAGTAGATACGGATAGGTGTACCCGGCGAAGGTCTGTATCACGATATCGGTGACCTGTGGCAGGTCTGCGGTCACCTCCGCCGGCGTAGAAGTCCTCGAAAGCTGGAAGGTCATGCCAACCTGCAGCACGTGCCCGTCTGAGAGGTTGGTCGTCAAGGTGGAGAAGCTGTAGGTCGGTAGCGGAGTAACGACGGTTGCGGAGGCCTTTGAAGATCCACCGGAGAAGAGCAAAAAGTAGGCCGCTCCGGCAACTATAACGAGCAGTGGAACGAGGATGAGGATGAGCTTCTTTTTGCCACCCTTCTTCTTCTCCGGCTTCTTTGAAGAATCAGGCTTCTTCGCCCCTTGGGCGCCCTTTACCGCTTCTGCAGTCCTAGACATCTGTCAATTCTCCCATCCTAGGAAACCCAATTGACCTTGGGAAAGAAACCAGTACGTATCTGTATCGGATCGATGAAGCAATTTCTTCACATCCGATACCGCTAACTTCAGTTATTTCTTAACCACCAGCTATTTCTTTACCGCCGATGGCGCTGCGCTTGCGATCGTGCCAGAGGTGCCAGACGTTGCCTGGGCAGAAATCGGCGTGGCTGGGCTTATAACAGAACTAACCGCTGGATTGAGGATGACAACGTCGACCCGCCTGTTAATCGCCATATTCGCTGGAGAACTGTTGGGAACCAGGGGATGAGTCTGGCCATATCCGGTAGCCGACAACCGGGCTTCTGGGATCCCATCGACCCTGGTCATCCTCTCAACTACCGTCGTGGCACGGACGGCTGAGAGTTCAAAGTTCGAGGAGTAGGGACCACCCATAATCGGCTGGTCGTCGGTATACCCCTCGACCACGACATTATTTGGCATGGTCTTTAGAACAGAGGCGAGCACATCCACCACCGCGCTACCCGCTGCGCCGAGTTGGGCTGAGTCGACACCAAAAAACATCTTGTCCGACATCATCGTCACTACGACGCCCCTCTGGTCTGTAGTCACGCTGGCATCTGCTGCGAGCCCCGCCTGCTGCAGCGCAGCATTGACCTGTTGAGCTATCGTCGTAGAGTTGCCAGATGACTGGTTGATCGGGGGTACTATCCCTTTTACTACCCCGCTCCGCTGGACGAGGGAGGTATTTTGGAGTAGTCCAGTACCACCGTGGACGACAGAGTTGAGTTGGAGGGTCGAAAAGGATTTCACGACTCCCGTTTTGAACTCCATGAACTTTTGAATGTTGATCGTGCTCATTGCGAACAGAACTACAAAGAGAGCTAATAACAAGGTGATCATGTCGGCGTAAGTGAGCAGCCATCTCTCACTATTCTCGGCCTCAGCGTGCTCTTCGCTATGACCACGATGGCTGCGGGAACTCATGCCGCCTTCTTCTTGGAAGCATCTTTCGCTGCGGCTAATGCGTCTCGCTCTTTTGGAGCCAAGTAGGTCAAGAGCTGTTGTTCGATCAGCCTCGGTGATCCACCAGCCTGTATCGCTAAGATCCCATCCATCATGAGCATCTTGGTTCGGACTTCGAGGCCCGAGGCCCTCTTGAGTTTGTTTTCGATCGGGAGCCAGATGACGTTCGCAGTCATGACCCCCCAGAGGGTGGCGGTGAAGGCACCAGATATAGCTGGGCCCAAGGTACCTGGGTTAGAGAGATTGGCTAAGACGTGGATCAGTCCCATGACCGTACCCAGGATTCCGATAGTAGGAGCGAATCCCCCCATGTCTTTGAAGAACTTCGCCCCGACACTGTGACGGACCTTCATCGATTCGATATCGCTCTCGAGTAGTTCCTGGATTCTCTCGCCGTCGATGCCGTCGATAGCGAGCTGAATTCCCTTTTTCAAAAACTGGTCTTGGATGTCCCTCGATGCTGCCTCGAGCGCGAGTACCCCTTCTCGTCGGGCGATCTCCGCAAACCTCACCATTTCGGCTATCGACTCGTCCGGCGCCTGTACCTTGGACATCATCGCCGACTTCAGTCCGCCTACGATCTGGGATATATCCTTCAGCCTCACCCCAGCTATCGACACACCGATCGTCCCCACGAGCACCAGCAGCATCGACGAAGGTGCGAGCAGGGAAGCAGGATTGCCCCCGTCCATGATCATCGAGATGAAAATAGCAGCGAGCGCAAGTACTATCCCGATCGGGGTGGATACGTCCACGTGCTACTCCTCCTCGGCCTCGACGGGCTTGACGACACGAAGCTTTGGCGACTGGTCGCCCGGGTCGGGGAATGAGGCAGCTCGTATGACCGCCGACCTAAAGGCAATGATTCGGTCGACCACCTCTTGCACTCCTTCTCTCACCATATAGTTGCTTCCACCGCTCAAGGTGATCACCGTGTCAGGTGTCGCCTCTATCTTCTCGATCAAATCGCAGTTGAGCACTAATTCTTGACCTGAAAGGCGTGTCACCAGAACCATCGCCCGTCCTCCAGTCACCTTCACCTTGGGTTATCGGCACGCTCGATGCAATCCCTAAGGATTAACTCATCGATATCAATCATCTAAAACTTCCGGGCTCCACTGACACAGCCCTGTCGCAAAGCAACTTTGCGGCGGAGCAAGTAACTCCAGGTCGCAGAGGAAAACGTCAGGCTCGCATCTTAAATAGAACCTCGATTCAATCGGTGCCAAAGGTCAAAACCTGAAACAAAGATAAAAGAAATATCCAATTCTGTGACCTTGTCGCTGGTTAACTGCCTTTTGGCCAAGAACAAGACAAGGCTTAACACGACATTTCGAGGTCAAAATGATCTAGAAGGCCCTGACCTAAAGTGCGATACCCATTTCGAACCAGATGACTACCAAGGGCCGTCGGCCACGCCGAATCATTCTGCCAATG
>JAKCBW010000185.1 GCA_021842145.1 Actinomycetes bacterium | reverse complement strand
TCCGGCAAGCGACACCGATAAACCCAACCGCTCGGTTCGCCGGGTCGGTTCCCTGTTTATGTGTTGGTTTCCGATTTTTCGGAAACTCCCGTCGTTCGGGCCCAAGTGGCGGGTTCGAAATTTCCCAATTTCTTCCACCCCATTGGGTCCAAAGCGGCATTGGTGGCAGGAGTCGCAAATCGCTCCACTACACTGAATTCTCCTGGAACTTCCAGATTAGGACCTGTGGTGCAGCTTGGAGTGCACGCCGGCCTGTCAAGCCGGAGGCCGCGGGTTCAAATCCCGTCAGGTCCGCCACCTAAGGTGACTTAGGAGTTGGTCGAGTAGCTCAGCTGGTAGAGCGCACGCCTGAAAAGCGTGAGGTCACCGGATCGACACCGGTCTCGACCACTTTGCCATTCGGGTTTGCGTCGCCCATATGTGGGCGTCCCCAAGCGAGGGGCTATTTGAGCGACAATAGCGTCGCTAAAGTCGGTCCGTAAGTCTAGGAAGCCACACCGAATTGGCCTCGTCAAAAGGCCAGAAGCTCTGAGACCGACTTTACAATCTTGTCAGTCGTAATCGAGGCCTCTTCCTCGAGGTTTTTTGCGAACCCTACCGCCGGCACGTCTGGCATAGCTAACCTCATAATCGGGGCGTCTAGGCCCCAGAAGGCCTCTTCTGCGATAATCGCCGCTACTTCTGCACCCACGCCGAAGGAGATGTTATCTTCATGGACTATCAATACTTTGGCCGTCCTCATCGTCGAATCGACTATCGCCGCTTTGTCCAGCGGGGATATCGTCCTTAAGTCAAGGACCTCGACGCTGGCACCAAGGTCTTCTTGTACCCTCTCCGCTGCGAGGATGGCGTACTGTGCCATCAGACCATAGGTGATAATGGTAGCGTCCTCGCCAGGGCGAGATATTCTTGCCTTGCCGATCGGTACTCGGTGCTGATTTCCCCTGGGAAGTAGTCCTTTGACAATACGGTAAGCCTTCTTGTGTTCCAGAAAAAGAACGGGTGAGGGGTCCTCGACGGCGCTTCTCAACAATCCCGCTACATCCGCCGGAGTTGAGGGCATGACGACCTTCAGCCCAGGCACATGGGCGAAGAATGCCTCGACAGACTGCGAGTGGTACAAGGCACCATGGACCCCGGCTCCATATGGGACCCTTATCACCAATGGAACGTCAAAGGAACCTTTAGACCTGTAGTGGATCCTGGCCGCCTCCGACACTATCTGATCGAAGGCCGAATGGATAAAGTCGGCGAACTGGATCTCGACGATAGGACGCCTGCCAACCATCGCCAATCCGATTCCGATCCCGACTAATGACGACTCAGCCAGCGGTGAATCCATGACTCGGTCCTCGCCAAACTCGGCCAGCATTCCCTCAGTCGCTTTGAAGACCCCTCCGTTTCTCCCGACATCCTCTCCGATCAGCATCACTTGTGGATCTTCGGCGAGCAGTTGGTGTTCCGTCCGACGCAGGGCCTCTAAGTAGCTGACGACGTCTGAATCGTCGGGGTTGACCTCGGTCTCCTCGGGCTGTTGATGGTAGGGAAAGACGTAGTCATAGACCGAATCAGCTCTGGGGTCCCTGGCCTCTTGCGCCCGATCGGCATCCTGATCAACCTGTATCCGTATTTGGGACATCCACTCCTCGGTGTCCTTTGGAGCAATAAGACCCAGCGACTCTAGATAGTTCTTGGTGATGATCAAGGGGTCGTTCTTCTTAGCAGCCTCCACCTCCGCCTGGTCCCGATAAACCTTGTCGTCGTCATCGGATGTATGGGGCAGGAATCGATAGGTATGCGCCTCTACCAGGGTTGGACCCTCGCCTGAGCGGGCACGAGCCCAGGCCCTTGAAACTGCGTCGTATACGGCCACTGGGTCATTACCGTTCACCGCTTCACCCACAAAGCCGTAACTCGCCGCCCTAATGTATAAGTCCTTGATCGCCGACTCTTTGGCTAAAGGCACCGAGATCGCATAGCCGTTGTTCTCGCAGAGAAAGACGATCGGTAATTTGTGTACTCCGGCAAAGTTCAGCGCTTCGTGGAAATCTCCCTTCGACGTCGCCCCATCACCAAAAGTCGCTAAAACTACCGAGTCTTTCCCGGCGAGTTTGATATCCAAAGCCGCTCCGACTGCGTGAGGGAGTTGGGTAGCAATTGGGGACGATCCCGTGAGGATTCGGAACCTCTCATCCCCCCAGTGCGACGGCATTTGACGCCCCCCAGAAGAAGGATCATCGTCCTTGGCAAAAAGTCCGAGGAAGACCTCGTATGGAGTGACCCCCATAGCTAGGATTAGGCCCAGATCTCGGTAGTAGGGGCAGACCACATCCTTGCCGATGTTGATCGCATTTGCCGCAGCTACCTGAACCGCCTCGTGACCGGAGGCTGGAACCATAAAAGGAACTTTCCCCATCCGATTTAGCGCCAACGATTTGACATCGACGGCCCGGGCAAGCAGCATCTGACGATAGATGGCTATCATCCTGGCGTCGGTCAGACCCACTTGTGTGTGTTTATTTGCCGGTTCAATTGGATTAGCCAATTGAGGGACGGCGACTTGCTTCGGATTTTTCGACTTCCTAAATAGTCCCATATCCCTCACCCCGACAACTTGCCATCAATTACGGCTACCGACCAGACACTGATTGCTATTTGACTCCCAAATGTTTGACTCCCAAAGGGTCCACTTAGTTACGTCAACCTTTGCGATGCCAATGCCTGGAATCAAATAGATACCTAAAAGCTACCTTATGGACAATCGCTAGCTCATCCCCACCGATACATGGCTCATTTGAACCGAACCGACCGGCTCTTCTAAAAACGCCCACATAGGACAATTTATGACATATTTACCCCATAAAGTGGACTTTTAGCAGCCGCTCTGCATAAAAGCCTAATATCGCCTATCAATATCTCCGATAAAAAGTGCAAACGGTTACCGTTTCTGCAGATAAGGGG
>JAKCBW010000184.1 GCA_021842145.1 Actinomycetes bacterium | reverse complement strand
AGGCCCTGCTCGTTGGCGAATGATGCCAAGGCAATCTGACCGATAGTTTGGGTCTGGCCGTTGGAGTAGCTTCCTTGGATCGTGCCGTCGGAGTTAATGGTGAATTTTTGCAATGAGCCTGAAGCAAAGCCATTTTGTCCGGTAACTGCTACGCTCGACGAGCCCGCGAGTTGGGTCAAGGCAGAGAAGTCAACTTTGGCCGAAACAGCACTGGCCGGGGGTCCTGATGTCCCGGCTGGAATGCTCAGCGTCGCAGTCGAAGTGCCGGTTACCTGTCCGGTTGTAGGTGAAAAGGTGATTGTGCCAAGAGAGGTGGGCGTTGAGGTGCTGCCTGACGGCGCCCAGGCGAGGCTATAGGTGTTTGAGCCGGTCGATGTAAAGGTAAAAGTTATCGGAATGGCATTACCCAAAGAGTCAAAAACAGAGACGGTGGCGGTGAATGACGCCGGAGGGGTGGTGGTGCTCGTTGCGGTCGTAGAAGGCGGAAGGTTTCCACCCAAGGTTACCGTCGTGGTAGGGTTAGCGCCAGACTGCTGACCTTGTGGAATGGTAATGGCAGATAATGCCCCATTGGTGGCAATCGTTCCACCCGGCGTTGTTGGCAGCCAGCCTTGGATTATTGCACCCGTTGGGGTTACGAGGTTGCCGTTTGCGTCGAGCTGGAGGTTACCGGCTCTCGTATAGTAGCTCTGGCCACCCTGGTTTGCTATTAAAAATCCCTGGCCCTGGATTGCGACATCGGTAGAAACACCGGTTTCCTGGAGGGTGCCCTGAGAAAAGTTAGTGGGAGAGGCCGAGACCCTTACTCCAGAGCCGACAACCACCGGGTTCGTGCCTCCTCCTACTCCCGGCTGGGGAGCCCCTGCCGAAGTCTGCTGCTGGTAGAGGAGGTCTGAAAACTGTAAGTCCGTGGACTGGTATCCAACGGTGTTTACGTTGGCTATGTTGTTGCCAATGTTATCTAGTAGTGCTTGGTTGGCATCGATGCCGGTTATCGCGGATCCTAACGAGTCTCCCATTTGAACTGTTTCCTTTCGGTGTTTGAAAGTGAGAAATCCGTTTCACTTGGCTCGATCCTTCTAACTGCTTCATTTATCTTTCGTGTGCTAAGAACTAATTCCCGTAATCGAGGAGTACGGTACCTGTTGTGATCCTACGGTTAGTACCGGTCCATTCGAGGTGATCGAGACCTGACTGACCACCCCGCTTATCTGGTTGCCGTTGGAGTCAGTCGAGGTGACCGTCTTTCCGATCATTGAAACCGCCCCCTGCTCGGCGGTGGAGTTGGACATCGTGGTCATCTGCTGTTGCATGGTTTGAAGCGACTGAACCATGGTCAGCTGAGCCGTTTGAGCCATTAGCTGAGTCGGGCTAGCCGGGTTGAGCGGATTCTGGTTTGTCAGCTGGGTGACGAGCAACTGGAGGAACTCTTGCGAGTTCATCGAACCGAGAGATGAACCACCTGAAGCAGACGTTCCAGTCGCCGTACTAGTAGAGCTATTTCCAGTTGTGCCGGTACTCGAAGCAGAACTACTCGGAGAGGAGGCGCTCGCCAAAGCGCTAGCGAAGCTCGGTGCTGAGGTGCCACTCGTCGACGTCGTCGGGGTAGTCGAACTACTTGCGAGCATCGAGAAGGTGGGGATTGGCGGTAAAGGCTGGGCTATTGGAGAAATCGAACTCATCTTTTTAGATCCTTCTGTCAAGTCTGTGGCTGCTCGACGAGCCCACGGGTTGTTGAGCTGGCCAAAGCGTTGGCGCTATCGGCTTAGGGTCCCCGAGGTATGAACCGGGTGAATTGGCACCTTGTGGGGACTGCGAAGCCTGCCTGCCTTGGCCCGATAGATTGGGGTTGGAAGAGAATCCGATGTGGACACTCATCCCAGACGCAGTTGATATAGCCTCTTTGAGCTGGCTGAGACTGGAATTGAGCATCGCCGAGACGTGGGGGTTTGACACCCCTAGTTCCATCTGAAGAGCGGAACCATCCATGGTCATCTTCACCACGATGGTCCCAAGGTCCCTCGGCTCCAAGGTCATCACGGTGACTTTTGGCAGTTCGGTTATTGGGTTTACCTCTTTGAGAACAAAGTTAGATAGATCCGTAGCGACTCGGTCGAGTCCCTGGGTCGATCCGACCAGAGATATGACGTCGAATTGTTGTGCTGGATGGCTCGCCGTGGATATCATCGACGAGACGCCGGCACTAGTGATGCTGTCCGCCTTTGATGAAAGGCTCGCTTGAGAGGTAGCCCTTAGATCCTCAGGGAGAACGAACTGTGTCCCAGATGCACTTTGTGTTTCTGGCTTTGCGGTCGGCGCCGATATCGGCGATTCGAGCGACGACATGGCAACGCTCTGATTGTCTTGGGCAAGCTGTGTGCTGGGATTTAGAGGGACCTTGCCGACCAGGTTGCCTGTGGGACTAGATGCTTTTATGGCCGGGTCTAAGATTTGAGATGAAGCCAGCTGGCTCGCTTGAACCTGAGTAGTCCCTGAAGTAGCAGGAGCATTTTGCATACTCGCCTTGGTGTCACCCGCCGTTGAGGTGGAGCTCCCGGATTCTGGCGCATTCTGAGAAGTGCTGGCAGACTGAGCGGATGTCGCGTTCAGCTCCTCCAAGGCGGACAATAAAGAGGCTTTCCCGGTTGCAGATTTTGCTTGTGCCCCAGGTTCGGTAGTGCTGGGCGATGCAGCAACGGCCGTCGTTCCTTGTTGGTTTAACCCAGTTGTCGTATTGCCAGTTGTCGTATTGCCAGTTGTCGCAGCAGTAGCTTTGGGTGATGAGTTGGCGGGCCCCTGGTCGATGAGGCTTTGCAGGATTTCTCCTAAGTGCAATCCTGCTTCTGACCCCTTAGCGCCGTGCGAATTGGCGAATGCGGATTCATTAACCTGATTAACCTGATGAGATTGTGATTGGTTCACTCCCTCGGAGGATGAAGTCTGCGATAGAGCGGGGCCAACGCTACTGACG
>JAKCBW010000183.1 GCA_021842145.1 Actinomycetes bacterium | reverse complement strand
GTATTAGTAACCTATTCTAACTCTCTTTTGGGGCGATACCCCATAGGGCACCAAGAAGCTCGCATTTCCTCATATCGTCGAGCCGACACCCACCGCCTTCGATGGGAATTCCCGAACATTATTCGACACGAAACTAATCCCCGCCTCAATAATTGACCCACTGGTGCGTTCGGAATCCATAAAGCGACATGGACGCGAAGAAATGCGCATTTAATCAGCAGCTTTATTACGCTGGCCTAGCTGCCAATTAGCGGAACATGCGCAGCTGGACGGAAGTCCATATCTCACCTGAGCGCCAGTCGTATATCCCTGCGACTTGGAGCGGGTGACGGGGATCGAACCCGCACCACCAGCTTGGAAGGCTGGAGCTCTACCATTGAGCTACACCCGCAGAAAACCGATCGGCTACGTCGGGGAGGCGGGATTTGAACCCGCGGCCCCCTGCTCCCAAAGCAGGTACGCTTCCAAGCTGCGCCACTCCCCGTGCCGAATGACTAATTTAGCCGCTCCCGGTTACTAAAACGTCCCCTCGTGCGAACTAGTTAGCATGAGCTTGCTTCGACCTACGTACAAAGAACGCAACTACTGCCACAACGACCACCAAACCGATTAGATACCCAAAGTCCTGGACCACCTTGGCAGCTGTATTGAAGTTTGCCCCCAGGGCGTAGCCAATTGCTGTCAGGGCCAAAACGAAAGGGATGCTTCCCGCAGCGGTATAGAGGCCAAAGCGGCCCGGATTCATCTCGGCCACTCCAGCGGGGAGCGATATGAAGGTCCTAATCACCGGGAGGAGCCTTCCCACCAATACCGCCATATCCCCTCTGCGCTCGAACCAAAGCTCCGCTTTGTGTAGGTCCTCTTCCTTCAACCAGACGTAGCGTCCGTATCGTATTACCGCCGCCCTACCACCGGTTCGACCAACTATCCAGGCTATATAGCTGCCCAATAGGTTTCCGAGGATGCCGACGATTACGGCCCCAATGAAATTCATTTTGCCGGTCGCCGCCAAAGCGCCTGCAAATGTCATAATCAGTTCTGAAGGTATAGGTATGCAGGCAGACTCGGCGGTCATTAGTAAAAAAACCGCAATTAGCCCATAGCTGGAAACAAGGTGTTGCACGAGAACAAGCTACTAGAAATGACTCGTCTTTGAGATCAAATGGGGTCGAGTCGGTCGATAAATGTGACCCTTTTTCATCAACCATTCAATAATCTTGATCCGACCTGACCTCTGAGGCGGCAAAAAACGGGCCCTTGAAGGTGAAAAGGTTGGCCTAGCGCTCCGCCTAAATTGCATTTCGCCTGTACTTTAGATTCAATGCAATACTTGACAAGTGCCGACGGAACAAAAATAGCCCTTCACGAAATGGGCGGGATCGGAAACCCATTGTTGCTAGTGCACGCCACCGGCTTTGGAGCTTTGGTTTATCAGGAGCTCGCCAACCTCCTCTCAGACTCATTCACCATTTTCGGGGTTGACCTAAGATTCCAAGGGAACTCTGAAAGATCAGCCTCCGGTGGATACAATTGGGCCAACTTCGGTGACGACGCCCTTACCGCTTTGCTAGCGATTCGCGACCGGTACCCAGCTGGCACCCCGATCTACGGATTTGGACACTCATGTGGCGGCATGGCCCTGCTGCTCGCAGCCCTAAAGGAGCCCGATCTTGTAAGTTCCCTATACCTCTACGAGCCGATCATCGTCCCACAAGAGATGGAAGATACACCCTATGTAAGCAACCCGCTGGCCGACTTTACAATGAAGAGGCGTGAGGTCTTTGGCTCAAGGCATGAAGCATTCGAAAACTTCACTACGAAGGCCCCGATGATGCATTTCAGCGCTTTGTCGCAAAGGTCCTACGTCGAACACTGCCTGAAGGAACTACCCTCTGGCGAAGTGGCTCTGTGTTGCGCGAGGGAGGACGAAGCTGCGATTTACAGCGCCATGGCGAGCACCAAAATGTATTCCAGGCTGGAGGGGGTCAAAGTTCCAACGATTATCTCCCGCGGTTCAAACTCGGATACCTTCAGTGTTTCTTACTACAGAAACATTGCTTCGCTGTTGCCCTATGGAAGCTTTGAAGAGGTAGCCGACGTCGATCACTTCGGTCCAATGTGTTTGCCAGCGGTTTTTGCTGAACATATTAAGGTCAACCTCGAGCTAGCTGAATAGCGCGTAGTCGGACCGAGCAGGATGGAAATCTGTCCGATGATGTTTAGTCCCGCATCGCCAAATACGCCACGAGTAGGTCCCTCGGCGACCTATCATGGAATATTAAGATGGCTCTAAAGTTACCAAGTTCACTATCACCTTCGAAAGTAAATACCTTCAGGGAGTGCGGGTACTCATTCAAGCTGTCCGTCATCGACAAGGTACCTCAACCCGTAAACCTGTGGGCACTTCGGGGAACTATCGCCCACAGGACACTCGACCGCCTCTACTTTGAAGTCAAAAAGGGGTACAGGGACAGGGAGACGGCTAAGGAGATCTTCGACGAAGTTTGGGAAAAGTCGCTAGCCCAAGGGGAGCTCTGCTCACTTAAAGAGTGGTCCGACGAAGCAAAGATCGAGGAGTTTCGCCAATCCACATGGGATATGGTCGATAAGGACTTCGTGGTGGAGGACCCGAATTCGATCACCGCGATAGCGACCGAACTCCTCTTGGAGTTCGAATCTAACGGACTAATACTGCGTGGAATTATCGATCGGCTCGATCTCAACGACGACGGCACGATCACCGTAACTGACTACAAAACGGGTCGAGTGCCGGGGACCATGCAAGAAAAAGACAAACTAGGTGGCGTCCAGTTCTACGCACTGCTTTGCGAAAAGGTATTAGGTGTAAGTCCGGCTTCGGTACAGCTGATCTATCTAAAAGAGTCGATGGCGATCATCTCTAGGCCGACACCGCAAACACTTAGGGCTACCCAGAGCCAAACCCAAGCGATCTGGAAGGCGGTAGTTCATGCCTGCGAG
>JAKCBW010000182.1 GCA_021842145.1 Actinomycetes bacterium | reverse complement strand
TAGCGCTTGCCCCGGGGTGTGGCTCTTGCTCTTCAAGTGCTTCAACCTCCATATCTATTCCAGTAGGTCTGCTCACGCTTTGGGTGGATCATTCGATGGGGAGCAGCGCAACCTGTGTAAATACCAGCTCCGCTGATGCCTCGCACTTTTCAATAACGGATCCCTGATGCGAGATCTAGAGATCAGGAGGAAGCATGGCGGGAAGTCCCGCCGCGGAGTATGTCTCACTCGCCGACGAGACACTGATTTTGACGCTGCCGGACTGGATCTTCTTTTGTATCCAGGCTTCAAGTGCTGGCGTACGATTCACATTCGGACTGTATGAGCCGGCAATCTTCGTCTCTTCCTGATCGACTGTCAGCAGCCACTGAAGATTTTTCACCGCCCTCGGGCTGATGATGCTCGCCTTCGTTACCGCCGGACCTGCTGCTTGTGGGTTCTTCAGGTACGCCTGGTAGTTCTGCTCAGCCTCTGCCTGCGCCACGCTGGGAGGCACAACGCTGCCCTGCTGCTGAGCTACCTCGTAGAGCATCTGGTCAAGCAACCTTATTGCAACTGCCTGCTCCACAAACGTCGTCGGTGCTGGGACCTGTGCTGCGATTTCCGACAACTCGGATCCGCTCGGGAGTGCGCCGGCATGACTCCCTATGTACTGATTGAGGACTCGTGCGGCGTAATTGTTTTCGAAGCTCGCTGCTTGCTCTCCTAAACCTTGCATTGACACCGACACGCCATCAACTGCAATTGCCACATCCTGACTCGCTGCGACTGCGTTGAGCTGAGACGCACCAGGTAAATGCGCCACCAGCTGACCCACTGAGCCGTGCGACAGAGGCTCACTGTTGGTCGAAACAATACCGGGAGCTGGCTGTGGGGCTTGACCGACATCGTTCGCTACGTGTGCTGCCGTCGAGTGAGAGCCGGCAGAGATAGCACTGTAGATGCCAACGCCACCGGCGACAATGACGGCGGACACCAGCAAATAGCGGGATTGCTTCCACCTAGTCATTGACACTCCTTTACTCTCCTAACCTGACCATAATCAAACGTATGACTAGCCGTAGTAATAATAACAAGCAAGGCCAGTACCCCCACTATAAGACCAGCCGGTTTCGGAATACACCTCAGCGCACATTGCTAACCGCGGATCTGAAAAGACGTACCCATTTGTGTTGAAGTTTGAATATCCGCAAGGAGTTTCCCCCCATCCAGCCGGCACCAATGCTGGTTGGCATCCGGGTAGTGAAGGGCCATATTCAGAAATTAGCGTTGAACCATTATAGGCTTGAGTCCATACAGCAGGGACCGCTGGAAATGCCGGGTCAGTACTCTGGTATTTTTGCCACCCCTCATAACTCGTTTGATATGTTTTGTAGCCCCCAGAGACCTCGTTCAGATCGACACTACCGGTTAACAACCAATAACCTGGCAGACACAAAAGGGTTTCAGAGTTACACCACCAAGTCTCAAGGGCGTACGCTCCCGGCGCCCGTTCCTCTCGCCGGTGCGGGTATCGGTGCGCTCGTAGTGCTTGGCGCCGCTGTGTGCTGCCGCCTCGGCTTCGATCAATTCCTGCAGGACCAGTTCCACGGCGCGGCGGACGATGTCGAAAGAATCCCCGTCATTCAGCAGTTAGCGATCTCGGATAGGGCCCCCCTGGTTAAGGGCTCATCCTGGCCAAATCCCCAACGAAAGTCTACTACTTGGTGGGACTCCTCACCCATCGCTTGGTTCTCGGGGTTGACGCCGGTGCGCATGGAGCGTAGGCTTGCGTTCAATGAAAGCAGCTGTCGCCTTCGATATGTTTGGTACCCTGGTCCACCCATTTGGTTCCAGTGAAACTCTTGCTGCCTACACCGATCAGCCTGGTCTACTGGCTCAAACATGGCGGCGTCATCAACTCGAAATCTCATGGTTGCTTTCAATAATGGATCGCTATGAGGACTGGTCTGCGGTAACGGCCTACGCTTTGGAAGTGACCCTGACCGATATGGGGATTACCATGAGCAATGACCAGCGAACCGAACTTCTAGCTCATGGAAGCCGCTCACAGTTGTTCGACGACGTTCCAGAGGCTCTTGCTCGGTTGACCTCAGCAGGTTTCGAGATGGTTGTTTTCTCCAACGGAACCCCGAAGGCGCTTGCTTCGATTGTAGATGAGACTGAGATTGCAGATTACTTTGTTCGCCTGCTCAGTGTGGACAGCGTACAAATGTTTAAGCCAGCACCAGTTGCCTACCAATATCTCGCCAAGCAACTCGGACTTCGGCATGACCAAGTATGGCTGGTATCCGCTAATCCGTTTGACTGCGCCGGAGCCAAGTCCAGCGGCCTTCATGTTGCCAAGATTGAGCGAACCCCGTCGTTCAGCTATCCATTCGTCGATCCGCCAGACCTGGTCGTGAACAACCTGATCCAGCTGGCTGAATGGTTAACCAGCTGACCTACCGCTCTTCGAACTATGGATCGAGACCTAAGAGAGGTAAGCGTCCCAGCCTACTTGTCGGGTTTGTCGAAGAGTCCATCGATGAGCTGCGCGACTTCTTTTGTCTTTGAATAGGGAGCATGGAGCAAATAGAGGACCAACTCCAGTGGACCCCGGATCTTCGACGGCTACCTGAGTTTTGGGCACCGAGGCGCAAAGGAGACGCCCGTGCCAGCCAGTAGGGTCAAATTCAAGCCGGACTCAACCTGAATCTTCCGAAGAATTCCGTCCAAGCGGACTCCGAGCTTTGACTCAGTAGCCACCAATTGGTTGTTAGGAGCCAGTCATTAAATAGGGAGCGGGAGGGCCGGCACCTTTGGTTCTGACTCTTAAGTTTCCCGACCCAGATTTGGTGTCTTTCGTGAGGACCTGTCGAACCGGGGATCCGACCCTTCCATCCGGCCTCCCTAGCTGTCAGGGAAGTTGTCGCCTCCTTGGATAACCTGGAACCAATAGGGCGAGAATGACGAGGAGCAGTGAATACCTGCCCCAAAGACGTCAAGG
>JAKCBW010000031.1 GCA_021842145.1 Actinomycetes bacterium | reverse complement strand
AGACGATGAGCTTAAGGTCGGCGATCTCTTTGTTGGAACTTGAGGCGATGGCCTCTAGGTTGTATTCGACCCCTTTTGCTATGTCTATTGAATCCTTGGCGCAAGCCTTGACGACCAATTTTTCCATGTAGTAGCCACTGGTCGAATAGAGAGAGCCAACTTCAGAACCGGCGATAACAGATACTGCGCCATCTTGGCCTTTGGCGGCGTAATTCGTACCCTCCAGCGGATCAACTGCGAGATCAAAGGCGACGTTCTCGGTGACACCTAGTACTTCGTCGACATAGAGCATCGGCGCGTTATCCTTTTCACCCTCTCCTATCACGACCTTCGCAGAGGGGTCCATCTTTCTGAGGGTGTTCCGCATCGCTGTGGTCGCCAACTCGTCAGCTGCTACCTTGTCGCCGAGGCCAACCTGACCTTGAGCTGCGATAGCGGCGGCCTCGGTGGCTTGAAGGAGGTGACGAGCCAGTGAGGAGAAGGTAATTTGGTCCGACGAGTTTTGGTCCGACGGGTCTCTGTCGGCGATAGTATTGGCGATCTCAAGGGCTAAAGAGACGACCCTTTCGGTCGTAAAACCGAAGTGTGCCATCGCCTTTGACCCCGGAGCAGAAGCTCCGAAGGACTTCATCACTAGGGATCTTCCGCCTGCTCCGCCGAGTGCCTCCCACCCCATTTCGACGCCTGCCTCGATTACCACACGATCTGGCCCCGAACCCAAGATTTCGTTTCTTTTGGCCTCGTCGAGTTCGTTGAGTCTTTCACGCCAGGGGACCGAGACTACCCTGGCCCGCACCTTGTGCCGATTTGATAGCACCTTCGCTGAATCAATCGCCAGTTGCACTTCGGAACCCGATGCCAGGATGGTTACATCGGACCACCCTCGCTGGCCGTAGACGACCCTCGCTCCATCTCTTGCCATCCATCCGGGAGTTGTTGCCTCGAGGGACGCCAAGCCTTGCCGACTGAGGATGATTGCACAAGGACCAGTCGTGTGCTCAAGGGCGGTTCGGTAGGCCTCGGAGGTCTCGTTAGGATCCGCAGGTCTTAGAACCATTAGGTTCGGTATCGATCTGAGCGCCGCTAGATGCTCGATCGGTTGGTGGGTGGGACCATCCTCTCCGACGGCTATCGAGTCGTGGGTGAAGATGTAGATCACCGGCAACCCCATGATCGCTGAAAGGCGAATTGACGGGCGCAGGTAGTCGGAAAAGACCAAAAAAGTCGAGCAAAAGGGTCTGAAGCCACCATGAAGGGCTAGGCCATTCGAGCAGGCCGCCATGGCGTGCTCCCGAATCCCGAAGTGGATTATCCGTCCCGAAAAGTCTTCCTTGGTTATCGGCTTGAAGTCGACCTTAGTCCCCGTCGACTCGGCGAGATCGGCGGAACCACCGACAATTGATGGCATCTCCTTCATGATCGCTTGGAGATTCTTCTGCGAGGCGACCCTGGTCGCTAGGGTGCTGCCCACTTCGAAGTCGACAAGCGAGTCGAGCGCACCCTTCGGGTCGACGAGACTAAATGGGTCGGTGCCTAGCGCCCTGAGGTCTTGTTGCCACTTGGTGTAGCTCAGGGTTTTTTCCTGGACGATTCGATCTAGGTACTCCCTAACCTCATCGGGCACGAAGAAGGTCGGCTCCAATGGCCATCCAAATCCAATTTTGGTAGCCTCTGCCTCATCCTTCCCCAAGGGTCCGCCGTGAACTACGCTCTTTCCCGCCTTATTTGGAGCACCGTAACCGATTGTCGTTTTCACGGCGATCAAGGAAGGGCGGGACTCCTCGTCGATCGCCTTTTGGAGCTGAGCTTTGATCTCCGCTAGGTTCTCACCGTCTTCGACCCGCAAGGTGTGCCAACCATAGGCCCTGAAGCGTTCCAAGACGTCGTCGGTACAGGACTGGTGTCTCGGACCGTCGATAGTTATGTCGTTGTCATCGAAGCAAACAATCAGCTTGGAGAGGCCGAGGTGACCCGCCAGCGACCCGGCCTCGTGCGATATGCCCTCCATCAGGTCGCCGTCCGATGCGAGAACAAATGTCTTGTGGTCGACTAGCTCGACCTCGCTCAGCTGGTTTATCCTCGCAGCCGACATCCTTTCGGCTAGGGCTAGCCCCACTGCGGTAGCGAACCCCTGCCCCAGAGGACCGGTGGTGACCTCAACGCCGGGTGTATGGCCAAATTCCGGATGACCGGGCGTCCTCGAGCCAAGCTGCCTGAATCCCCTTAGATCTTCGATGGAAAGGTCATAGCCGAAGAGGTGTAAGAGGGAGTATAAGAGTGCAGAGCCGTGGCCAGCGGAGAGTACGAAACGGTCCCGGTCCGGCCAGTTTGGAACTTGAGGAGAGAACTTCAAGAACTTGGAGTAGATCGTATAGGCCACCGGAGCGAGTCCTAAGGGAAGGCCCGGGTGACCCGAATTGGCCGCCTCGACTTGGTCTATCGACAGCATCCTTATCGTCGTAGTCGCCAGCCTGTCTAGGGTCGCTTGGGTCAACTGTTTGTCGCTCACGAGAGGGCCTCCGTCGCTAGTTTTCTCAATTCTGCGGTAGCCGCCCGAAGTCCTTCTGGGTGGTTGAAAAGGCCGCTACCCGCTACAAGGGTATTGGCCCCAGAGCTCGCCGCCCCACTTATCGTCGCCGAAGATATTCCACCGTCGACCTCGAGTTCGATGTCAAAGCCTGATTTCGTTATCAGCTCCTTGGCGCTGCGAATCTTCGGCTCCATCGTCTTTATATACTTCTGCCCGCCGAATCCCGGGTTTACCGTCATGATCAAAAGGAGGTCTATCAGGTCGACTACGTTCTCAACCTCCGAAATTGGCGTCGATGGATTGAGGGCTACCGCCGCCTTGGCACCTAGCGATCGAATCTGGCCAAGGGTTCGATGTAGGTGTCTTGTCGCCTCTACGTGCACGATGATGATCTCGCAGCCGGCATCGATATATCGTGATAGCGAGTTTTCGGGGTCCTGGATCATGAGGTGTGCCTCAAAGCCAAGCGACGTGTCTTTGCGACAAGAAGCGATGATGTCGGGTCCCATGGTGAGATTTGGGACGAAAACACCATCCATAACGTCCCACTGGATCCTGTCGACCCCGGCCTCTTCGAGGTGGGCACATTCCGCGCCGAGGCGGGAGAAGTCGGCCGGAAGCACCGATGGAACAATTCTTACTCGCTCTTGTGTCATTCCCGATGCTCCCTTTGCTTGGCCATAGTGCAAAGAATATGGCCACGCTATAGCTGTGGCACTGTTCCCTTTACGCTATTACGACGCCACTTGTTCCCCTATCCCACATAGGGGGGATATTAAGAGTGAGAATGCCGAACGACCCAACCTGGGCTACGGCGTAGGTAGCAGTGAATAGTTAAAATAAGCGAACAGTTAAACTGACTTATGGTCCGTCAACTATGCCGGGCGAATCGAAACCTTAGCCGTTTTTTGTACGCTAGAGCCGGACAGATCTCTGAAGGCGACTTCTTAGTTTCGCCGTCTTAGGGCAAGTGGGGTCCTTCTTTGCTAGATTCAGAGGTTGCCGTCGATGCTTCATCGTGACCGATGCGTTGCATCTCTCCTTGAGTTCGGATGTGGAAAAGTTGGATAAGGCGCCGATCAGGGTACTTCTGGTAGATGATCACGAGGTGATCCTCGACGGGCTGTCCTCGATGTTTAGGAGGCATCAGGAGAGGGTGTCGATATGCGGTCAGGCGAGGAGTGCCACCGAGGCACTGGCTTGGCTCAATGGGTGCGAAGCTGACGTTGTCCTTAGTGATATAAGGCTTGGCGGGGAGTCTGGAATCGACCTTTGCAGGGAGATCGTGAAACGGAACCCAGAACTCCCGGTGGTGCTTTTCACCGTCTACGACGATGAGCAGTATCTCTTTGAGGGACTTCGCATAGGAGCGAGGGGCTTTCTTCTAAAGCAGGCGAGGTCTGAAGAGCTAGTGGACTCTCTCGAACGAGTCGTCAAAGGGGAGATTGTTATCGACCCAGCTATCGCCGGAAGGGTGGCCCTCTTTGCTGCCAGACTCCATTCGGGCGAGTTTTGGCCGGGTGCACACCTGGGACTCACTAAGAGGGAGAGCGAGGTCTTGGACCTCGTCGTAAGGGGACTTTCCAACCGAGGGATAGCGGCCAAATTGATCCTCGGCGAGGAGACGGTAAAGACCCACCTCTCGTCGATCTATCGAAAGCTAGAAGTGCGGGATCGGACCCAGGCGGTCGCAGTCGCGATGAGAGAAGGGATCTTTCACTAATGGCCAACCAGATAGATCAGCTCCACTTACTGAGGGCAGTCGCTTCAGCTACCGCAGAAGCATCGGATCCGCCCCAGGTGGCCAGGGCGGTCGCAGAAGTTGTCGTCAAAGCCGTGGGGGCGGACGTCTGTTTCGTCCATATGGTCGACCTTGAGAGACGGAGGATTTCCCTCATCGGGGCGACCCCACCATTCGACCTCCTGACCGGGAATATAGAGTTAGCCATTGGTGACGGGGTGGCAGGTTGGGTAGCACAGACCGGCGAGGTCGCCATCGTTCCAGATAAGTGGAAGGATTCCAGGTATAGGTATATACCCGAACTCAAAGGGGAGAACTTCGTATCTCTCGTATCTGTACCGATGAAGAGGGGTGCTGCGGTTGTGGGGGTGCTAAATGTCCACTGGGCAAAGGAGCTTACTGATTTTGATGAAGTCGCAGAGATCCTAAGCGTTGTCGGATCCCTCCTCGCCCCTTCCCTCGAGTCGACGGCGCTTTTGGATCGCCTCGCTAAAAGGGAGCATGAGTTGGCCAGGTTCGCTCAGGTGACTATCGACTCGCAGGAGTCAGAGCGTAAGCGGATCGCCACCGATCTTCACGATGGAATCGGTCAGGGCCTACTGTCCTTGCTCTTTCACCTCGACGCAGCGGAGGGCGCAGCATTCGATGACCCTCTGGTTGTGATCAGCGAGATCTCTCGGGCAAAGGAGCTCGCCAACGCCACCCTTGAAGAGGCGCGAGATTCCATAAGGCGGCTACGCCCAGGGGTGCTAGACGACCTTGGCTTGCGTTCGGCCCTTGAGTCGCTTTTTAGGGTCCCCGGCGGTTTGATTTCAAATGTTGACGTGGATGACGTGCGCTTGGAGTCACACCTGGAGATTGCGATCTTCAGGGTCTGTCAAGAGGCCCTGAGTAATGTTTTGAAACATTCGCACGCCACTTCGGTTGCGGTCAAACTGAGGGTAGCCGACGATGGGGTGATACTTTCAATCTCCGATGACGGTGACGGCTTCGATTCGGGCCTAGCGAGCAGCGAGGACCATTTTGGGCTGTTAGGCATGCGCGAGAGGGTGGAGTTGTTCGGCGGTAAGTTTGACATCTACTCAAAGCTTGGCTTCGGCACTAGGCTCACCTTCAAGTTTCCTAACCAAGCAATAACGGATAGCTGAAATAACGGATAGCTAACCCAGATCTGCCAGGTGTTTTAGAACGAGTCGGCACTTTCGGGTCCACCGGATAGGGGCGCTCCAGCGCCCGCTGAGCCACACGACTAAAGCGTTGGTCGCTAGCTTAATTTCGGTCGCGAAAGCGGAACTTATCACCGTAGAGTCACTTGAGCGCAAATCAGCCACGGTCCACTAGCGGATGTCGGTGTCGGAGGTGCAAGCGATCGGCCACCACAATTCAGTTTGTCGTGTGTAACCAATTTGTCCTGTAGAACCAATTTGTCCTGTAGAACCAATTTGTCGTGGTCAACCAGCAGAAATTGACGCCTTGGAATTTGCTCGGGCCAATTCCAAAAGGGCCGCCTGAGCGTCATTGGAGTTCTCTTGTTTCCCGGACCAAATCCTCATTGGTCGGTCCTGTAGGGCCCTTCCATAGGAGAAGGTAAGCGGCCAGGGTAGCGGTCCAAGCTTGTTCATCGCTGCGAGGTGAGCGGTCGCCCTCTCCTCTTGTTGCCCACCGGATAGCAAGGCGATCCCGCCTACCGCCGCCGGAACGTTCCTCAAGTAGCAGTTGACCGTCGCTTCGGCTACTTCGGCGGTGGACACCTGCGCAGGAGAGTCTGAGGCGGGTAAGACCATAGATGGTTTCAGAACCATCGCCTCTAATTTGACCTCCAGCAACCTCAGTTGTTCAAAGACCGCCCTAAGGGTCTTTTCGGTAACCGAATAGCACACCTCGATAGAGTGTTCCCCGTCCATTAGGACTTCGGGCTCCACGATAGGAACGAGACCCGCCTCTTGGCAGATCTTTGCGTACCGGGCGAGTGCGTGTGCGTTGGCTGCTATGCAAGCTGAAGTAGGGTTAGTTTCCGAGATCGAAATTACCGCACGCCACTTGGCGAAGCGGGCTCCGAGCCCGTAGTACTCTTCTACACGTTGGCTTAGCCCGTCGAGTCCCTCGGTCACCGTTTCGCCGAAAAAGCCGGCTAGGGGTTTGGCCCCGGTATCAACCTTAATTCCGGCGATTATCCCACTGTCCTTGAGCATCTCGACGAAGCCAATTCCGGTACTGGTGGTCTGGCGGATAGTCTCGTCATACAGGATCACCCCGCTGATCCACTCGGAAAGACCAGGTGAACTGAATAGCATTTCGCGCCAGCTCATTCTCGTCTCGGTGCTGGAGGCTATTGAGAGTTTGTCGAACCTCTTTGAGAGGGTCGGGGTGCTCTCATCTGCGGCGAGGATCCCTTTCCCCCTGGCCATAAGGCTCCTCGTCGTCGCGAGAATTTCTTCATGGTATGAATCCTTCAAATCAAACACCCCTTTTCACTGGCCCAATTCACTGGCCCAATTCACTCGCCCTTCGCAATGGTTGCAGTTGACCGACGCAGAAGAAGATCCAACTATAACCTCGATGCTACTTTTCAATTCTCCCTCACCGCCTCCCCCGGTGGTATGAACTTGGGTGTTAGCGAGACCTCATTTGTGGAGACTAAGAAACCGACGAAGTTGCCAATCGCACTCGGATAGCTCGTAGCACTCCGGACGATTAAGTGGAAGTTCCTTACCAGGGGGAGGGGGTCACAGGAGATTGCATGGAGTGATCCCTCTTTGAGCTGACGTGAAACCGCCTCACGGGAGACGAGGGCGATGCCGAGGCCGACTTCGGCGGCGTCGATAATCGCACCATTCGAGCCGATGGTTAGGGTCCTTGGGGAGATGGCCATTTCGGCCAGAAGCTCAAGTGCGGTCTCTCTTGTTCCGGACCCGACTTCGCGTAGCAACCATGTCGCACCTTGAAGCTCATCTCGAGTCGCGGCCACGTTGCGTCGAGTCGTCGAGTCGTCGATCTCATTTTGGGTCCCTTCGAGGTGGGACGGGAAAAGTTCAGGCGCAGCGGTAACCAGCACCAGCTCGTGCCTCCTAGTCGCTAAGGACGCCAGTTCCTCGCCCCTCGTTGGCCTCCCCGCCACAACTAGGTCGACCCGGTGGGTGATCAGTAGGTCCATCACCCGCTCTTTGTTGCCGACCTCGAGTGTCACCTTCATCTGTGGTCTCTCCACAAGGTAGCTCCGAAGCCAGCGGGGTACCAAGACCTCGCCGGCGGTAGTGACAGCGCCGATCCTGAGGATTTGTGTGGCCGGGTCCGATTCGGCGATGGTCGCTAATTCGGCCTCTTCTAAGAGCCCTAAGATGCGCTTGGCATATGAGTAGAGTACCTCGGCGGAGGGAGTCCGTCTCAAGCCTCGACCCTCCCGGTCAAAGAGGGTAACCCCAAGGTCTTCCTGCAGGGTCGAGAGCGAGGAGGATACCGCTGCCTGGCTTACGAACAGGGAGGCCGCAGCCCCTTTGATCGATCCAGACTCGATTACCGCGATAAAAGTCTTCAGCTGGCCAGGGGTCATAGTTAACCTTTTAGTTGATTGAATACGGTAAAAACCAAGAAAAAACTGAATGCTTTACTCAAAGAGAGATCGTAGCATCGCATTGTCGGGGTTCGACCTCAAGACCATCGGACCCACGCCCTGTATTAGGTCTGCTCTGACCCTAAGCGGAGTGAGATTTTGTGGTTTTGGATCGAGAATCGGGGTTGGTATGGAAGTCGAAATTGATCAAGTGGAAACGTCACGATGGGGGGCAGGGGTTATCCCCTATACCAAGATGGGTTTTTGGCAACCCGACTACGAACCAAAAGATAGCGATATTTTGGCGGCTTTTCGAATTACCCCACAGCCCAACGTCCCACCCGAAGAGGCCGGTGCGGCGGTGGCCGGAGAGAGTTCCACCGCCACCTGGACGGTTGTTTGGACCGATCGCCTGACAAGCTACGAGCACTATCAGGCCAAATGTTATCGGGTCGACCCAGTCCCGGGTAACCCGGAGCAGTTCATAGCCTATATTGCGTACGATCTTGACCTTTTCGAAGAGGGTTCGATCGCAAATATGACCTCGTCGATCATAGGAAATGTCTTTGGATTCAAGGCACTTAAGGCCCTGAGGCTCGAGGATCTTAGAATTCCGCCCCACTATACCAAGACCTTCCAAGGTCCACCACATGGGATAGTGATGGAGAGGGAGTACCTCAATAAGTTCGGTCGCCCACTGCTCGGGGCGACTATTAAGCCCAAGCTTGGCCTTTCAGCGAGGAACTACGGAAGGGTCGTCTACGAGGGTTTGAGGGGTGGTCTCGACTTTACTAAAGACGACGAAAACATTAACTCCCAGCCATTTATGCGCTGGCGAGATCGCTTTCTCTACTGCATGGAAGGCGTGCAGATGGCCCAAGCAGAGACCGGAGAGATCAAGGGGCATTACCTCAATATCACCGCAGGGACCATGGAGGAGATGTACGAGAGGGCCGAGTTTGCCAAGAAACTCGGAAGCGTCGTGGTAATGATCGACCTGACCATCGGTTATACGGCGATGACTTCGATGTCAAAATGGTGTAGACGAAACGGAGTGCTACTGCACTTGCATCGGGCTGGCCACTCCACCTTCACCCGACAGAAGAGTCACGGGGTCAACTTTAGGGTACTCGCTAAGTGGTCGAGGCTCATCGGAGTAGACCATATCCACGCAGGCACGATAGTTGGGAAACTCGAAGGCGATCCTAACTCCGTACAAGGCTACTACGACACGCTAAGGCTCGATAAGGTCAGTGCAAATCCGGTCAGGGGACTTTACTTTGACCAGGATTGGGCGTCGATGCCCGGGGTGATGCCGGTGGCATCTGGTGGCATCCATGCAGGTCAGATGCATCAGTTGCTCCACTACCTTGGTGACGACGTCATATTCCAATTCGGAGGCGGAACTATCGGCCACCCGATGGGTATCGCCGCCGGAGCTTCGGCAAACCGGGTCGCACTAGAGGCGATGGTCAAGGCTCGAAATGAGGGTCGGGACTTCCTTCAAGAAGGTGAAGTGATACTACGAAAGGCCGCCCAGGGTTCGCCGGAGCTTGAGGCCGCCCTCGACGTATGGGGAAGCATCACCTTTGATTACGAATCCACCGACACCCCAGACGTCGTAGCGACGCCATCATTTTAGAACAGGAGAAAATAATGCGAATTACCCAGGGAGCCTTTTCATTCCTGCCAGACCTCTCCGACGAGGAGATTTTGGCCCAAGTCTCATACAGCCTGAACTCGGGTTGGTCGGTGTCGGTGGAGTTTACCGACGATCCTCATCCGAGGAACACCTATTGGAGTATGTGGGGGCTGCCGATGTTCGACCTCTCAGAACCCGCCGGGGTTGTCGAAGAGATCAATCGATGCAGGCAGACATACCCGAACCACTACATAAGGGTCAACGCCTTCGACTCGTCATATGGCAGACAGACGACTGCCCTTTCCTTTATCGTCAACCGACCGGCGGATGAGCCCGGCTTTCGCCTTTCACGCTCCGAGGGTCACGATCGAAGGATCAACTACTCGATCACGTCGTATGCGTCGGAGAAACCCAGCGGCCAGAGGTACTAAGCCTTCGGCGTAGTTACTTAACATTCTTCGAGGAGGATAGTTGGACAAATCGACTAAGAAGAGTTGGGACTTCCAGATGAACGGTCCTGATCAGCAGCGATCCGCAGATTCGAAAAAGGCCCAAAGCGAAGGTGACTCCGACGGCGGAGCCCAGTGGACAGCTCTACTTGACGACGATCTGATCGATCTCAATGAAGAACGGGAAAAGACACAGATCGACGCTATCCTCGCCAGATTGGACGATGAGTTAGTCGGATTGGGTCCGGTGAAGACGAAGCTTGCGGAAATATCCTCCCTTCTGCTCGTGGACCGAATGCGCAATCGCTTCGGGTTAAGTTCGTCGAGACCCAATCTCCATATGTCCTTTACCGGTAGTCCCGGTACGGGAAAGACGACGGTAGCGATGAGAATGGCCGAGCTGCTACATTCCCTCGGCTACCTCAAAAAGGGACACCTCGTCGCCGTGACCAGGGATGACCTGGTCGGGCAGTATATAGGCCACACCGCGCCAAAAACCAAAGAGGTGCTCAAAAGGGCGATGGGCGGGGTGCTATTCATCGACGAGGCTTACTACCTCTATCGGCCGGAAAATGAGCGCGACTATGGCCAAGAGACCATAGAGATTCTCCTGCAGGTGATGGAGAATCAGCGAGATGACCTAGTGGTAATCGTCGCAGGTTACAAGGACCGGATGGATAGTTTTTTCGCATCTAATCCCGGGCTGAACTCGCGCATCGCTCACCACATTGACTTTCCCGACTATTCGATCGAAGAACTCGACCAAATAGCGAGGTTAATACTGAAAGAGCAGGCCTACTACTTCTCCTTTGACGCCGAAGTTGCCTTTCGAGAGTACTTGAGCAAAAGGATGTCTCAACCCCACTTTGCGAACGCGAGGAGCGTAAGGAACGCAATCGAAAGGGCCAGACTGCGCCAGGCTAACCGGATTGTCAAATCAAAAATGGAAACTATCTCCAAGGACGATCTGATGAAGATATCCGCTGACGATATCCGGATGAGTCGTGTCTTTTTAGATAGCTGACTGTCTTTTTAGATAGCTGATAAGGCCGACTTCGCAGGCGACGACCCGTCCTGGAGGGCAATTGCCATAAGGAGAAGGTGGCTGGTAGCGTGGCGTTTTTTGCCGCAGTTCCGTACCATGCTGGCTATTCGGACGTCACGAGTAACTGCAAAGTTCATCACCACATGACCAAGGTTTTCTTCGGAGCATACCAAATTTGAGACAGCCGATCCGATGAGGCTAGGCTCGTTCGCGGACATGAGCGCCAATGATTCGAGGAATTGTGATGAGCGGAATTGATTTACCAAGCCTCAAGGGTGATATCGCGAGGTGGCTCGTAGAGGACATTGGCCACGGCGACATAACCTCAGAATTGACGATAGAGGATGAGGCATTGGCCACCGGGGTGCTTGTCGCCAAGCAGAGCGGGATCGTGGCCGGACTCGACGTCGCCAGGGAGGTGTTTGTCTTCTTGGAGGAGAGCTTCGAGTTTCGAAAAAGGGTCGCAGATGGCCAGAGGGTGGATAAGGGTGAGGTCATCGCCGAGCTCTCCGGGAGTGCCAAGGCGATGCTAAAGGGTGAGAGACTTGCTTTGAACCTTCTCCAGCGCATGTCGGGTATCGCCACTATGACTAGTGCGTTCGTTGCGGAGACCCAAGGGACAAAGGCGAAGATTCTAGATAGTAGGAAAACCACCCCAGGTCTGCGCTCACTCGAGAAGTATGCAGTCAGGATGGGAGGCGGTTACAACCACCGCTTCGGACTATTCGACGGGATACTAATCAAGGACAATCACATCGTCGCAGCCGGGTCGGTCTTCAAAGCCACTAAAAGGGCGGTCGAAAATGCTCCGCACCACCTCGTCGTAGAGGTAGAGGTCGGGACGATCGCAGAACTTAATGAGGCACTTGAGGCTGGCGCTGGTTGTGTTCTCTTGGACAATATGACTACTTCAGATATGGCGCAAGCGGTCGAGGTTGTTGATGGGCGAATTCCGATCGAGGCAAGTGGGAATATGACCTTGCCTCGGATTCGGGAAGTTGCCCTCTGTGGTGTCGATCTAATTTCGGTCGGTGCACTGACCCATTCGGCGACTGCGGTCGATATCTCCCTAGACTTTAGTTTAGGTAAGTCCGCAGAGATCGAATAAGGCCGTCGTCGCTTAGGGTGAGAGACCTAAGAAAAGTAGTTGATCTGATTCAGGACCAAAGCGTCTCGTGAAGGACGGGTAATCTAAATGACAGTTACATCGGTAGACCTTATAGAACAGATTCAAGAGGTGAAGAGGCAGAGGAACGCAGTTATCCTCGCCCACTCGTACCAGAGGCCGGAAGTCCAAGACGTGGCGGATTACGTCGGGGATTCCCTTGGCCTATCCCGTCTCGCCGCCTCTACCCCCGCTGACGTGATCGTATTCGCCGGTGTCTACTTCATGGCCGAGACAGCGGCCATCCTGAACCCGAATAAGACCGTGCTCATTCCGGATCCAGATGCAGGGTGCTCCCTATCGGACACTATTTCGGCTAAAGACGTGCAGCTTTGGCGTGATGAGAATCCAGACGGCCAGGTGGTCGCTTATGTAAATACCTCGGCCGAGGTAAAGGCGCTATCAGACGTGTGCGTAACCAGCGCCAATGCGGTGGAGGTAGTCGCCCAGTTAGACACCAGTCGTCCTATCTTCTTTCTGCCGGACATGTTCTTGGGTGCTCACGTCGAGAGGCAGACCGGGATCAAGATGCATATTTGGATGGGCGAGTGCCACGTACATGCCGGGATTGGTACCAAGGAGATCGAAGAGACCCTTTTGGCCCACCCAGAAGCCGAGTTCATGATCCATCCCGAATGCAGCTGCGGCAGTTCGTGTCTCTATCTCAAGCCCGACGCCAAGATGCTCTCCACCGAGGGGATGGTCCGTTACGCCCAGGGGTCGCAAAGGAACGAATTTGTTGTTGCAACAGAAGTCGGCATAGTGCACCGGCTCAACGCAATGGCACCGGGCAAGAAGTTCCTCCCGGTCAAAGATGATGCAATTTGCGAATATATGAAGATGATCACCCTCGAAAAGGTGTATGACTCCCTCGTCGAGGACAGGTATGTAGTCAAAGTAGACCCCGAGATAGCTAAGAAGGCTAAGAAGGCTATAGATGCGATGATCAAGGTGGGTTAGTTTTGTCTTTCCACGAGGCGTACGAGGCAGACCTATTAGTCGTTGGAAGCGGAGTCGCCGGTTCCTACGCCGCCCTCGCAGCGGCGGAGCTCGGAGCAAGGGTCGTCATGATCACCAAAAGGGGCCTCCTCTCTGGTTCAACTCCGTGGGCTCAGGGGGGTATCGCCTTCCCGGTCGGGCGGGAGGATGTCGGACAGCACGTAGCCGACACGGTGAAGGCGGGCCGGGGCCTCAGCGATCCAGAGGTAGCGAGGGAGCTGCTAGATGAGAGCCTCGACCACCTTAGTTCATTGATCAAAAAGGGGATGAAGTTTGACCCTGGGCTGGCTCGAGAAGGCGGACACTCCCGGGCGAGGGTAATGCACGCCGGAGGGGATAGGAGCGGTCTTTTTCTGCTCAACTTTCTCCATCAACACCTGCCTTCGAGGATCAAAATCCTAGAAAATAGGTTCGTTTTCCGGTTAGCCGTCGACGATAATGGGGTCCACGGTGCCTACTTCGTTGACGATTCGAAGCGGGTAGGTGCCATAAGCGCCGGCGCCACGCTGCTCGCAACTGGTGGTTCGGGTCAACTTTTTGAGGTGACTACCAACCCCTCAGAGGCTACGGGCGACGGAGTAGCGCTAGCACTGATGGCGGGGTGTGTAGTAAGGGACATGGAGCTACTCCAATTTCACCCCACGGCACTTTTGGACGGAACCCTCGTCTCTGAAGCCTGCCGCGGCGAAGGCGCCAAGCTTATAAATGCCGCCGGCGAGCCTTTCATGGCAAGATACGACTCCGAAGCCGAGTTAGCCCCGAGGGACGTGGTGGCGAGGGCGGTCTACTCTGAGATAAAGAGGACCGGTGGGGTCTTTATAGACCTCTCCTTGATCGACGATTTCGCAGAGAAATTTCCTACAGTTTCTGCTTCGATCGAGGCACTTGGTTTGGATTTCAGATCGGAACTCGTTCCTATCGCCCCGGCTGCTCACTACCAGATGGGGGGGATCCGCACGGATTCGGAGGGTCGTACGGGGGTTGGGAGACTCTATGCGGCCGGGGAAGTCGGAAGTACCGGCCTGCAGGGGGCTAACAGACTGGCATCAAACTCTCTCTTGGAAGCCTTGGTGATGGGGGCTCGATCCGCCGCTTGTGCAACCAAGGACCTCGAGCCGACTTCCAGAGTCGGATTGGACGAGCCTGACTCGGCTAAAGGGGTGCCGAAGGCGAAGCGATCGGAAATACAAAGGATCATGTCGCAAAGTTGTAGCGTCATCCGGAGTGGACATGATCTCGAGGCGGGTCTAGGGGCGATATCTAGCATTACTCACTCGCCGTCGCTCGATCCCTACGAGCTAGAGAATTCGAACCTGTTGCTCCTCGCCACCTGCGCTATCCAGGGGGCACTCGAAAGGGAGGAGTCCCGGGGATCCCACTACCGCAGTGACTTTCCCGAACCATCTGAAGTAGTATTTCACGTCGAGCAGACCATGGATGGGATAAAAGGAGTTGGGATAAAAAGAGACGGGATAAAAAAGACGGGATAAAAAAAAGTTATCTCCAGACCCGAAGCAGTGCCGGCGAACCCCCAAAGTAGATAGCTACGGTGTCGGTTTCATTTTCGGACAGCTGTGTAAAGGGACCAAGGAAGAGTCTTTTTGACCGGGGACCGAACGAGGCGAAAAGGGATCAAGTTGGTGCTTCCATCTAACATCGAAGACTTGGCAAGAGGCTTTCCGGGCAGCTGGGCTATCGTATACGGCACCTTTGCCGAAGGCGATATTACCGAACTAGTCGATCTGGGGTCGAAGGATAGTTTCCCACTCGCCTCGGTGAGCAAGCTCTTCACCGCGCTAGCCGTCCATGTGGCGATAGAAGAGGGAACCTTGGATGCCAAGGCGCCGATGCTATCTAATTCGGCGTCGATCTACGACCTAC
>JAKCBW010000181.1 GCA_021842145.1 Actinomycetes bacterium | reverse complement strand
TGGTAACCAACGCGGTCACTGTCGCTCCTTTATCCTCGAGCCCACCCCAGTCAAGCCCGCCTCCAGCTAACACTCCAGCACCAGACCCGCTTCCGTCGAGTCCCCCGGTAAATGTCCCCTTATTCACGCCATCCCTCGCTTCTACTGCGCCTTCGAGCCCACCGACTACTTCGCCTAAGACGATTACGGTGCCGATAGTCGCAAGTAGAAGTTCCCAACCGGTGATCTACTCTTCCAGGGCTACCGACCAGCCAGTTGTGGCTAATGTGGCCGCACCTAGCCAACCACCCTCGTACGTCCACATATCCGAGTATTCAATTGGACCACTCGGATCTCCGGTACACGGCGTGATAATTTTCTACTTGTCTCAAACTTCGGGTATCCCTGGTTCGATGATTACCCTCCTCGATAGGGCACTCCCCGTAGGGTGCGTCCGGCCAGCGGTACTCTTTGACAATCAATTGGTGGCTACTCCAAGGCCGATCGGTGGTTTGTTGCCCCGATTGAAAATTGCCGTTCCAGGAGACGCCGTTTCTGGGCCTGCGGCCATCACTGTGACCTGCATTGGCGCACCCGCCACAGCTAGGACGGTGGACTTTATGGTCTATGTCCCATCGGTTCACCTGGGTATGTTGTCTACCGCCATATTGCTCCCTTCGCAGATCTCCTTTTCGGTTAAGTCGCTAGCTAAGAGCGCCGCCGTTGCAGCGTTGGCTATCCCATTCGTTGCATTCCCTACGGAGTTTCTAAATGCGACCCTAGAGGAGCATGAAGACGATCTGATTGCCCTACGGAATCGCTTCCGCAGAAAGAAGGGTTCCACCGGTGGTGGAATGACTAGCAGGATATCGAATAATGTCCGTCTGACAGGAGTGTTGCTAGCGAGTGCTCTTTTGTATGGCCTTTTAGATCCTAAATTTAGCTTCAACGAGTCTTCACTACTAATTTTTCTAGGTCTTTTGGTTGGCCTCACCGTCATTACTATGGCCGCCGACCTTCCAGCCGCACTTTACCTTCGACGCAAGGATCCCGAGGCCAAAGTCCAAGGGCACGTCTTACCCGGGGCCATCGGGATCGCAGCGGTCTGTGTGGTGATAAGCCGTGCACTACACTTTGAGCCTGGATACCTCTATGGGATGGTTGCGGGTCTCCAGGTAGCCAACAAGATCAAGATTTCTGAGAGCGACAGTGGTAAAGCCCAGGTTCTTTCCTTCATGACTACCCTGGCGGTAGCGCTGGGGGCCTGGCTCGCTAGGCAACCGCTTAGTTCGTGGACACACTCGAATCATGCGAGCGTAGTAGCCGTCGGAGTCGATGCGGCGTTGGTCTCAATATTCATAGCGGGCGTGCAAGGTGTACTGATCAGTCTTTTGCCGCTCAGATACCTGCCCGGAAGAGACATCTTTAAGTGGAATAGGGCCGTGTGGGCACTTTTGCTGGGAATTGCCGCATTTATATTCTTCCATCTGCTCTTGGGACAGGGGTCCAGCTACGTAGGTACTATCAATGGGACTATCGCAGCGGCTATCTTTACCGGACTTTTCGTTGGCGCAACCATTTTTGCTTGGGTCTTTTTCGCCATCCGGGATAGAAGGCGTGAGGCAAACGCCGCAAATGATCCCGATAGGGAAGCCAAAGAAGACGAGGACCGAGTCTCATTCTCTCTCTCAAGTGGCGGTGGCTCCCAAAGCGACGGTGAATAGCAGTATCGGAACTAAGTTCGCATTGTTCAAAGGGTGCTTTCCTCTTCTCTTATGGCAGGGATTTCGAATGAGATCACGCCTGGTCTGCTCGGCGAAGTGTTGGCTTGAAACTGCCTTTGAAAAGATTGCTTTCCAGAGGAGTCTGTTTTCCCACAATGGGTCAGCATGACTCAGCATGAATTATGGCGCTCGTTGTCTTTTTAGTTAGCGCCAGCGAATGCCTCACCTGAATCTAGCGACCGATGCGATATACCGTTCGGGTTGTAAAACAATGAAACTGTGGTCGGTCTCCTTGGAGGTCAGCCCACCTTAGTAATGGCACAACCAGGGTGTCAACTCATCGGCCATGAGCCCCGATGATGCTCGTGAGAGGCGTCTTATGGTGCTGTTTCTCTATTGGAGCGCTTCGAATAGAGACTAACCATTGCACTGCTCTGGGCCGCATCGGTTTTGCTCGGGATTTTGGCAATTTCAAGGTTCGAATTAGCTAATTGAAAGGGTGGCCGTGATGGCGAGTCAATTCTTTTTGCACCCAGGTCCTAGTACCAGATGATGGTCGTCCAAGCCGTTGGCATTGAACTTCGGGCCTTGCCATCGAGACCAGCACTTCGTTGTGACGCCAACTATGTGCCAGGCAGTAGTTAGTGCGTCGCGACCGATTCCGTTCCAAGCCGGAATCGACCCAGTTTTTTGCTTAGGTTTGGGCTAGATTCGAGTCGGTATTCGATTGCGCCAATTTTGTGTCTTCGGTCGCTTGTTGGTTATATTTGTGTTCGTGGCGTCAACAGACAATTACCTGAAGTAAAAGTTAGCTTTTTTTCACACTATTCGTTAGAGTGTCTACCATGGGGTCTACTGAGGGAGTTTCGTCAAGAATAGCCGAAGACTTTCTCCTCGACGCCTTCATGGCTTCAGCCGGAGATTTGTCGGAGCTAACTAGAACTAAGTATCTCTTTGAGATTCGACGCTTCGTAGACTTTCTCGAACTTCAGGGGAAAATATCTCCCACCTTGATCGATGCGAAGACGGTCGATCGATATATGGCAAAACTAGCTACCTCGGACCTCACCAGACGGAGCGTCCAGGTGGCAGCTTCAGCCCTGAGGAGATACGTCAAGTTCCTCCTTGAGGTTGAAGCGTTGCCGGACTTTGTGGAGGTCGATTTTACCTCCAAGGCTTCCTCGAATAAGTTACCGAAAGTAATCTCTAAGCCAAGATTGCAAGCCGCTCTGGATCGTGAGGGTCCTGACTCGACAAGCGGAGAGCGAGGGGTCGCATTGGCGAGAGATCTCGCTATGGCAGAACTTT
>JAKCBW010000180.1 GCA_021842145.1 Actinomycetes bacterium | reverse complement strand
GATCCAAATATTAGTTGAACCGAAGAATGCACTCGTCAAGCAGTACCAGAAGGTATTTGAACTTGATGGCGTCGAGCTGGAGTTCACCGAGGACGCACAGAGCGCCATCGCAGAGCAAGCACTGCTGAGGGGCACTGGGGCCAGGGGGCTACGTGCGATTATCGAAGAGGTGCTGCTGGACTCGATGTACGATATCCCCTCACGCTCCGACGTCGGCAAGTGTGTAATCGACAGGGAGACGGTGCTAAATAACGTGGCACCTACTTTGCAGCCGAAGATTCCGGGTACTAACAGGCCAGATCGCTCGAGGAGGGCGGCCTCTTAGTGGCCGAAGGCATTGCCCCCCTCGATCCGGATCGCTGGTTCGAGTCCCTCTTGGACACCGAGCTAGACCCGGTATCGAGGGAGAGTTTCGACCCCTCGACGCTTCCGGTGCAGATGATCCTCGACTGCCTCGGTGAACCGCAGAGAAACTATTCGGCGATCCACGTGACCGGAACCAATGGGAAGGGCTCGGTAGTCGCCATGACCACGGCGATATTAGATGCAGCGGGTTGCTCCACGGGCAGCTTTACCTCGCCGGATTTGGGATCCGTAAGGGAGAGGATAAAGGTCTACCTCCAAGAGGTGAAAAAGGACGAGTTCGAACTCGAGCTATCCACGGTGGCGACATTAGTCGATCAATTTTCCCTTCCTAGGCCATCAAAGTTTGAGGCACTCGTAGCGACGGCCCTTTCGGTCTTTTCCAACAACGGCGTCGAAGTTGCGGTTGTTGAGGTAGGAATGGGCGGGGAACTGGACGCCACCAACGTTTTGGATGCCCGGGTGGTCGTCTGTACGAACATCGGATCAGACCACATGGCTCAGCTGGGTGGAAGTCGCGAGGGGATCGCTAAGGCGAAGTCGGGGATTGTGCACAACGGGTCCAAGGTCATCCTGGGAGACGTTGATGAGGCCTTTTTTGATTTCTTTGCCAAAAGGACCGATGAGAAGGTAATCAGGCTCGGAAGCGAGATAATCATTGAGTCGGATCTGCTCGCCGTCGGAGGTCGTCAGATCAGCTTTAGAACCGCAAGGTCCGAGTTCAAAGAGATCTTTGTTCCCCTTTCGGGTTCGTTTCAAGGAAAGAATGTCGCCCTGGCGACCGCTGCGGCTGAGGAGTACCTAGAGAGGGGTGTTCCATCTGACCTCCTCCAGAGCGTGCTTTTGGACCTCAAGATTCCGGGCCGGATGGAGATCGTTGGCCATAGCCCCCTTTGTGTCCTCGACGTCGCTCATAACTACGAGGCTGCCGGCGAGCTAGGAAAGTCACTTAGGGATAGCTTTGGCTACGAAACCGGATGGGTGGTCCTCTATGCCGCCACCCACAAGAGGGACCCAAAGAGGTTCCTCGAGGCCCTTGGTCCGTCGAGTATCGATCGGCTAATTTCTGTCGACTTGGGTCTGAAAATACAGGTAGATCCGTATGACGTCGCATCAGCGGCTTCAAGTCTAGGCATTCTGTCCTCAGTGGCTGGTGACCCCGGTTCGGCATTGATCGCGGCGAGAGAGCGACTCATCGAGGGCCAAATAGTCCTTGGCACCGGGAGCCACTACCTCGTCGGCGGAATTCGAAGATTACTGTTAGGGTTCGATTAGAAAGCGCCCTTCAATACCGCCGCTCCTGCTAGGATTAACCCCTCGTATGGGAAGAACTCTGCTAATTTGTAAACCGGACGCAGTCGAGAGGGGCCTCGTCGGCGAGATAATTTCTCGGATTGAGAGAAAAGGCCTCAAGATTGATCAACTCGAGCTTCGCCAATTGGATGAGGCGATAGCGAAGGCTCATTATCAAGAGCACGACGGCAAAAGTTTTTTTGGTGATCTAGTTGCCTTTATAACTAGGTCGCCAGTGGTTCTAGCGGTAGTTTCTGGCCCGGATGACGTTTTTGCCATCGTGCGGTCGATGATGGGTGCGACCAATCCAGCTGTTGCGGCTCCGGGGACGATCAGGGGGGATCTAGCGGTTTCGGTTGGGGAGAACTTGGTGCACGGCTCCGACTCATTGGAGGCCGCCGCTCGGGAGATAGAGCTTTTCTTCCCCGGGCTAGCACAGTAGTTTCGACTAACTAAGGTCTTACGACCTTTTTATATTTATCCACCAGGATCTGGAGGTTCAGAAAGTGGCTCGATTCTCACCCCTGATGGGCAGGGACATGGCAGTCGACCTCGGTACGGCAAATACCTTGGTATACGTAAGGGGCAAGGGTATCGTCTTGGACGAACCATCGGTAGTTGCCATAAATACCAAAGACGGCAGGCCGTTGGCGGTTGGGGTAGAGGCTAAGAGGATGATCGGCCGTACTCCGTCGAACATCCAGGCGATTCGGCCACTCAAAGACGGTGTGATCGCAGACTTCGAGATCTGCGAGAAGATGCTCCGCTACTTCATCCATAAGGTACACCAGTCGAAGTTTTCTAAGCCGCGGATGATCATCTGCGTTCCCTCTGGAATAACCGGTGTAGAGCAGAGGGCGGTACAAGAGGCCGCCGAGTATGCGGGAGCCCGCAAGCCGGCTTACATAATCGAAGAGCCGATGGCGGCGGCGATCGGTGCCGGCCTGCCGATACATGAGCCAACCGGCAACATGGTGGTGGACATTGGTGGTGGGACCACCGAAGTCGCAGTTATCTCCCTCGGTGGAATCGTCACCTCACGCTCGATCAGAATCGGTGGGGACGAACTCGATGAGGCGATTATCTCCTTTGTCAAAAAGGAGTACAACCTAGCCCTCGGAGAGAGGACCGCAGAAGAGATCAAGATGGCACTTGGGTCCGCTTATCCGCTCGAGGAAGAACTTCAGGCTGAGATCAGGGGTCGTGACCTGATCACCGGGCTTCCAAAGACGATACTCATCTCTACCCAAGAGATTCGCAAGGCGATTGAGGAGCCGATAGCCGCGATAGTCGATGCAGTCAAGGTCACCCTTGATGCCACGCCTCCCGAGCTTTCCGCTGACATCATGGAGCAGGGTATCGTG
>JAKCBW010000179.1 GCA_021842145.1 Actinomycetes bacterium | reverse complement strand
ATCGATAGACCCTCCTTTGGAAAATTGGAGATTTTGGGAGAGTTGGTCGGCCGAAGCGATATGAGGGCGCTGAGAAGGCGAATTGGAAGTGTCTCGCCGGTTGTTTTAGATCGTTTTATGGGAAGTGCTAGTGCCTTTGAGGTCGTTCTAACTGGTACTTCGGGTGATTACGCACCTTATTGGCACAGATACTCGCAGTTCGACATGGATGCGACCATGGAACAGCTTCGCAGAGTTGATCTTCTTGATAGAAAGGAGACTCCTGTTGACAAGTTATCGGCCGGTGAAAGGCAGAGGCTTCTGCTTGCAAGAGCGCTGGTGGGGGAGCCGGAGCTTTTGATTCTGGATGAACCCGCCGCAGGGCTAGATTTTCCTGCTCGGGAAGACCTCTTAGAGATCTTAGGCGGTGTAATTGATACGGATAAGCGGAGACCGGGTTCGGTGGTTATGGTGACCCACCACGTCGAAGAGATTCCGAGGGCGGCGAACAGTGTCTTACTACTTAAATCGGGAAAGGTACTTGTTAAGGGAAGGGTAAACGACGTCCTTTCCAGCGAGAATCTCTCTAACACCTTTAGCAGGGACGTGGCCATCAACACCATCTGCGGACGCTTCTTTGCTATTGCAAATTCAAGTGGCTCGTCTAAGGACGGAGTTTTCCCGAATTTAAAAAGTAAATGGTCGCAAGGGTAGCCGATTATGAATCGACTCGGCGAAGGTCCGTTTTATAACGCTTCGCATTTTCCACATACAGGTTCACCGAATCAAGAAATTCGCCTTCTCCCACTTTGTCCGCAAATATCTTGGCTGGAATGCCCAGGGCCATTGCGTGGCTAGGCACGTCGGTATCGTTGGTTACCACGGCATTCGCGCCTACCAATGAATGCGAGTGGACTCTACAGCGGTGCAAAACTACCGATCCGGATCCAACGAGAGCGTCGTCTTCGATTATGCAACCTTCAAGGTGCACTATGTGGCCTATGACGCACCTGTCTCCAACTATGGTCGGGAGTTCGGCCGTAGCGTGTATCACCGTTCCATCTTGAATTGAGGTATCCCTGCCGATTACTATTCGCCCATAATCGCCGCGTAATACGGCATGGGGCCAAATTGAAGATCCCGGTCCTATTTCGACGTTCCCTATTACGACGGCGTCGGGGTGGACGAAAGCATCAGGATCAATTTTGGGTTCAGAACCACCAAGCGCATAGATAGCCATAGGTGAAAACCTTAGCAAGGGTGAAGAGGGCGGGGTGCCATTTGACTACCCTCTGAAACGGAGGGCCGCTCGACCCGTAGCGAAAAATAGCGCCGCAACAAGTGCGGAGGAGGCAACAATTGCATCTCCGGACCTAAGAGGTAGGTTGATGAGGGTGGGGACTAGAGCTCCCGCTACCCATGCTACCTGGAACCGCATCTCGTACTTTGCAAATATCCTTCCATGTTGATCCTGGGAAATATGGTGCTGGACTATTGCATCGAAGGATAACTTACCCGAGGCTGCCACCCATCCAACGATCAATGCCAGACCAACCTGTGAAGCTATGTCGGCGAAGTAAGCGGCAACGATGGCACAGACGGTTTCCACTACTAAGGCGGCGAGAAGAAGCTGTTGTTCGCGGATGACCAACCTGACTTTCGGCGTAGTCGCCGTCGCGAGAATCGCCCCGGCGGCCGATGCAAGAAGGACAAGGCCATATTCGTATGCGCTTGAATTGGCCCGTTTTAGGGAGAAGGCGATAAGAAAGGTGAAAAATCCAACACCGGATCTGAGCACGGCCATCGCTGCAGATGCAAGAAGTGTCGTAGAGTAGCCATCGCCAGATGGTTGGTTCTTTTTAGGCTTGCTTTGACCAATCTCTTCCTGGGGGTTTTTATCTTTGGCAACTGGATCACTCTTGATAATCGTCCTGTCCAGTTTGCGAGCCTCTCGTGCCAGTACAGAAAGCTCGCCAAGCATTAGGATGAGCGGAATGACCTCAATCCTGAGGATCCATGGTGATCCGATATGGGGAATTTTTAGTAAAGTTGCGCCGAGAACGCCTGCGACGATGCCGGCTCCGGCTCCCAGCATAGACAATTGGGAGTTTGCCTTCACGAGTATGGAGGACGGCCCAATTGGCTTTGAATCAGTTTGCGACATGTCTACGCCATACCCGAGTAGTTCTGGCACTAAGGCAGCTTTGGCTACTAAATACAACTTTGAGGAGATGAGTACGGCTAAGGCTAAGGGAAATATCAACATAGAGTGGACATTGTTTGCCATGGCCAACGCCGCAGCTATTCGCACTATGGCCGAGATTAGAAGCACTAGCCGCCTAGCGACCTTGCCGCGATCCAATGCAGGCGAAAGGATGGGGGAGACGATGGCAAATGGTGCCATCGTAAGTGCCAGGTAGAGGGCTATCTGGGACTTAGCGGCCTGCGGAGAGATTGAAAAAAAAAGAGTGCCAGCTAGAGCAACGGTAGTAAGGGTGTCCGCTGACACCGAATAGGCGTGGATCCGTCGCAACGATCCCAACGGAGATCCACGATCGAAATAAATGGCAAAGTACTCCGAAAGTTGATCTTTGGTGTTGCTGAATCTCGGCCCTTCCCTCACTCCTTCATGCTAGAAGGACTTTGGGGCTACTCTTTGTCCGGGGAGATGTTAACTCGTTAGCAGACGGTGATCTAAAGACATCAAAAGCAGCATAAGTCCACCTTCAGCGATCATTCCCTCTCCGTGGGAACCTGGCAAATTGGCTCTTCAATCGGCTGCCAGTCGTTGCATTTTGATTTTGAATCCAGCACTCGCTGTTGCCGAGTTCTGAACGTCTCGAAGTGCGGTTCTGGTCTCCGAATTCAAACAATCGATCTTCGATATCGAAATACCAGGAATACTGGTTTTTGGGAAGCAAAGGAAGCGGGTTGCGTTTGTTCTAACCAATCTATCGTTTTTGGTAAGGATTGAGCTGACTCTAGACTGGCTCGGGAACCCATTGGAGGTGCGACTCATTTGACCCTTGACCAAGTTGAAGGGCGGCA
>JAKCBW010000178.1 GCA_021842145.1 Actinomycetes bacterium | reverse complement strand
CTATCAAATAATCGAGCTAAATGCGTTGCCCGGACAGAATGTCGCCTAAGTGGTTCGAACCAACAATGTGACCTGCAAGGGGTAGCTGAACATCAAGCCGCTTCAGTGGGAGCGGCCTGGGATAACGGTCGACTTCGACTTTTCAATTCATTGACTGACTATAGAGAAGATTCGCCACCCAACAAATCATCAATCGTTGATAATATCTCCAATTGAACTGTGCCAATTTGCTAGATAGTGCACAAGCTATCCAATATCTTTACTCAACGATCGTTAAACGCTAATAAGAAGCAAACATCCGTCGACATTAAACACAATTAAATCGAGCTCAATGGACCATGTCAAATATGCCAGTCACATGTCAACAAAGAGCGGTGAGGCCTAGCCCGCAATCACTTCGACGCAGAAACTTGCCCTTTGCGGCTGAATCATCATCAACCGACCACTACTCGAGATCCTTTGGTATCGGAGTAAAAGGAACGCCTTGCTCGGCATTTGGATCTTCAGGTGTACGATCCTTCAAAAAGACGAACCCGATGGGAGCGTCACCTCCACGGCGCCCACCGGCCCATTCCGCCGGGACGACGTCCAACACCTCAGCTAGCCAATAGGCAGACTTCTCGTAGTTGACCCTCCACCCTTTGAAGTGCGGCCAAGCCTCCTCGGCGGTGCGTTCCAGCGGGAAGCCAACTTCGGCTAATCGCCGATATCCATATTGGAAGTCTTGGAACCCGAGCTCGACCGGGTCCATAGGGCTAGGATCCTCGTCTACCTCATTCCCCATATTCTTACTCAGGTGCCTGAAACAGAGGAAGCCGGACCTAAGTGCCAATCTGCTCTCAATAGGACAGTGGTTCGGGGACACCGAATCGTAAAGCGCCGCTGAATCACAAACCGCCAACAGTGCCACGACCCACGAAGTCGAGTGCTGAGGCGACCTAAATCGTGTAAGCACTGGGTAGCTGACGTGGCTCTCCTGGACGTCGGCGGCCCAACGTTCCCAAACTCGGTAGAAGGATGGTAGGTCATCAATGAGCCCCGATAGGTGCGACCTTGCCAAGAGTTCCGGACCCCACGGGGGTTCACCCGCCCTAGATGAGAGGAGGGTCACCTCGGTTTCCCGTCGGTTGTAGGCGCTATAGAGGGTAGGAAGGTAGGCAATCTGTATCGTTATCACCACGAGTCCAACGCCACCGGCTAAAAAATCTACCAGGGTTGGCCAAACCGACGTGGTAGAGACAAAACCGAGGGTGAGCATCGATCCCCCGGCCTCCCTAAAGGCCTCAAAAGGCGAGGAGATAGAGGGTAGGAGGAGAAGTGTAAATGAGACGAGATACGACACTACCCAAGTTCCCAAAATGGCGAGCAGTATTCCGGCACCTTCGTATGCCAAGAGTCGATCGCGCCTCTGGTACTCCTTGATCCATCTTCCAATCAACCTGAAGACGAAGGTCACCAAACGATAAGCGATCTTCGACTCACCGGAGATATAACCACGGGGGACCAACAATGTACGAACGACATTGATCGATACCGATACTAGGGCTACAAATCCGACGACGGCTAGCGCAATCCTACCGAGCAACATCTCCGCTCCAGTGTTCTGATCTATCGATTATGCACTACAGAACGCCCGACGGCCCGGCCTAATTGGAACTGGTCTCAAAAACTGCGACCGCCACAATATGCTTCGGTCATCACTAGCGAAGGTTTTGCCCCAAAAAAGCTCCTCAGTTATGGGAGTTGGGCGGAGCCGATGTTTGAAGTTGCCGGCTCGACAAAAGTTATCGTGTCCGCTGGTGTGAGAGGCGACATTCCAGACGGGGAGATCAACCTTACGTCGACCGTACCGGGACCATGAAGCGGTGTCTGGACTTCTATCCCCCCTTGGCTTGCGAAGTAGTGTAAAACCGGGGAAGTCACCCCTCCGAAAGAGACCTCACTCACAGAAGCGAGGTTGGTTCCAAAGACCCAGATCACACTGGGTGTCGCACCAGATACCGACTGCAAATTAATGGAGGTAACGCTGGGTAGCGTCGTCGGAGCCACCACTACGGGTGCCACCGGAGTAGCGGGCGTCGCCTTTGGCGTAGCAGTGGACTGGACTGTCGGGGTTTGGGAGGTAGTTACTTGCACCGTCGGAGGCTTGGGCGCTGACACCACCGGCGCCTGGGAATTGGCCGAGGTGGCGCTGGGGGTTGATGGACGGGAAACCAAGGTCCCTCCGGCGGGCTGAGAGGGGACGATTGGGGCCAAGGAAGCGGAGGAGTTTTTGAAAGCAACGGAGGGTCGACCGGTCAGCAAGCGAAGGGTCATCCCGGCGACAAGTCCCACCAGGATCACTCCTATTACCGCTGTGGCGCTGATCCGCCTCATACTTTTTCTCCTCCACTCCGGCTCTCATCCATACCGTCTACACCTAGAGTGGCACATATCACTGTGAGTAGCAAGAAATTTTCAAAAAAAGCTAAAGAAATCTCTCACATTGCCGATAATAGCTATTCCCACACTCCGTCTCCGTAGGGGCGATTGCGCTTAGGGGCGAATTCCCTCTTCCACACCATCACCTTGCGCCTAAAGTAGCAAACCTCTAGGCCGTCTTGGTTGAATGCCTTGGTCTCCACCTTTACGATCCCACGATCGGGCCTGGACTTTGACTCTTGGGCCTCTAATACCCGGGTCTCGGCGTATATCGTGTCCCCATGAAATGTAGGGTTCTTGTGTAGGAGGCTTTCGACCTCGAGATTGGCGATCGCCGCCCCTGAAACGTCGGGCACGCTCATGCCAAGTGCGAGTGAGTATACGAGATTGCCCACTACAACATTCTTCCCCTGCACGGTTTCGTTCTTTGCAAAGTAATCGTTGGTATGCAGCGGATGGTGGTTCATGGTAATCATGCAGAAAAGATGATCGTCGTACTCAGTTATCGTTTTTCCTGGCCAATGCTTGTAGACGTCACCGACGGTGAAATCCTCGAGATATCGACCAAAGGGCCTTTCGTGTTCGGTCAAAGCAAACTCCTATAGTGCCTGAAGCGGAACCGGT
>JAKCBW010000177.1 GCA_021842145.1 Actinomycetes bacterium | reverse complement strand
GGCCACGGCAACTGGAGGAGAAGATGAACTTCGCTTTCACGGAGGAACAAGACGAACTGAGGAGGTCGGTTCGAAAGTTTCTCGACGACAAGTCCCCGATGGCTTCGGTGCGAAGATTGATGGAGGGCGAAGTAGGTTTCGACGAGGACGTCTGGAAGCAGGCCACCGAGCAGCTGGGCCTCGCGGGGCTGGCAATCCCTGAGAACTATGGTGGACTCGGTTATGGAGCCGTCGAACTCGGTATAGTCCTCGAGGAGATGGGTAGGTCACTGTTTTGCGGGCCATACTTCTCCTCAGTCGTAATGGCGGCCAATGCGATTATCGCATCGGGCGACCAGGAGTCGATGTCGCAACATCTTCCAAGCATTGCAACGGGTGAGGCAAGATATAGCGTCTGTGGGTACGAGGAGGCACACGGTTTCGATCTGGCGCCGACATCGGGGGAGGCTGTCGCCGATGGTGATCACTACCTACTTTCGGCTTCCAAGGTGTATGTGATAGACGGTGCCTCTGCTACCGACTTTCTGGTATTTGCCAAAGTGGATGGCGAACTTTCACTCTTTTATGTTTCTGGTTCCGCCGATGCGGTGACTAGGACCCCAATGGAGACACTCGATCAGACCAGAAAGCTGGCGAAGGTCGAGTTTGCATCGGCCCCCGCTCACCTGATCGGTGCGGTCGGTGACGGACCAGAAATCTATGCAAAGATGTTAAATGTCGCGGCCGCCGCACTGAGCGTGGAAATGGTGGGTGGAGCGCAAGCTTGCCTGGATATGGCGGTAGAGTACTCTAAATCCAGGATCCAGTTCGGTAGGCCGATAGGCTCATTCCAGGCGATAAAGCATAAGTGTGCGGACATACTAGTCGAGGTCGAATCGGCAAAATCGGCCGCCTACTATGCGATGTGGGCGGTGGCAAATGATCCAAACGAAGCCATGATCTCTGCTCCCTTAGCCAAGGCATTCTGCGGCGACGCCTATTTTTTTGCTGCGGCAGAGAACATCCAGATCCATGGTGGAATCGGATTCACCTGGGAACACGACGCACACCTCTACTTCAAGCGGGCCAAGTCCTCTCAGTTGCTATTTGGATCTTCAAGTGATTTCCGTTCTATCCTGGCCGAAAGGATCGGCCTCTAAGCGGAGCGGCTGGGAACTATCCATCTCCAACCCAATTTCACCTCCAACCCAAAAGGGGATGAATCCGAATTTCGGCTGGACTATTCCACATAGGGTCAGTGTTAGATACCACGTAGGGTATGTTAGGATTGAAGGCAAACCGGATGGAAGGCGGATTTAGCATGAGTGGATTTTCCAAGTTGGTGCAGGGTGATATGGCCTCGGTCGAAGAGAGGGTGAGGGAGTCCCTCAAGGAGAGGGGTTTCGGAGTACTCACCGAGATTGACGTCTCTGCGACCCTAAAGGCAAAGATTAACGTCGATCGGAGCCCACTAAAGATTCTAGGTGCGTGCAATCCGACCTTTGCAAATAAGGCGCTTGAAGCGGATCCCGACATGGCCCTGGTAATGCCCTGCAACGTAGTGCTTTCTCAAGAACCAGATGGAATTTTGGTGCGGGCGATCGATCCCGCATCTCTTGTGTCCAGCGAGGACATGAAGCTTCTGGCCAAAGAGGCCGGAGATGCATTGTCGGAGGCCGTTTCCGTCCTCTAGGCTTACACGCCATTGGTGGGTCTCGACTAAAACCGTGAGCCATCCGAGCGAAGTATTTATCAAGTGGCCGGAGTGACGCGTAGTTGATTCGAGACGCGTAGTTGATTCGAAAGGAAAGCAATGGAAGTTTCGGTGGGATCTGGTGATAAAAACCACAAGATGATGGAGGAGATACTCCCGTCAGCGAAAGCGTTGCGTGGTGAGATCCCAGAGGTTTATAAGGGCTTTTCGGAACTGTCCAAAGCGGCTATGGCCGATGGGGTGATTCCCGCCACGGTCAAAGAGGCCCTCGCCATTGCTATCTCTGTGATCAACCGTTGCGACGGATGCATAGCTTCGCATGCCAGGGCGGCGGCGATAAAGGGGACGACCAAGGAAGAGGTTGCGGAGGCCATCGGGGTGGCTATTCTGCTCTCTGGTGGACCCGGGACGGTTTATGGTCCGAGGGCTTATGAGGCTTTTTTGGAGTACAAGGCCGAATATGACGCCAAGAGGCATCAGAACACGCCACAAGGGTGACCCTTTAGAACATCGAGGATATGCCCTTTGCGATCTTGGCCGCGGGGTCGCAAAGGGATAGCTGATACAGGGAGCGGTATCCACACACATCCTCGACCTCGTTCAACACGTACGACTCCCCGTAGGGGATAAGGTCGATGGCGTAGTTCCCCGGTCCGAGGTGTCGATGTAGTTTTTGGGCCACCTCCACCTCCTGCTCGCTCGGATCGTAGGCCTCCACCCTCCCGCCCTGTTTTAGGTTTGCCCTAAATTCTCCCTTAGCCGCCGTCCTGACGGTCCAGTAGGTAGATCCGTCTAGAAAGACGTAGCACCTGTGGTCCTCGGCAGTGGAGGCCGAGTAGAGCTGATGGAGGATGGCGTCTTTTTCGTCGGCGTTTTGCCTTGGTGCCTTGGAATTCACCAACTTAACGCCGTGCCCACCGTGGCCGAAGTTGGGTTTTTGGACTTCAAGTTCAAACTCGGTGCTTATGGGATCGTCGCTAAAACTCAGCACGGAAGTTAGTACTTCTATCCCGAGTGCCGCAGCGGTTGCCATCGACAACGCCTTGTCGTAACCTACTTCGGCAATGGCCAGGCTATTGAATACAGCAATGCCTAGTTGTTCGAAGATCCTGGTGAGGTCGGGATTAAAGCTCCGGTTCACTACGAAGTCACACGGGCGAAAGTCGCGCTTGATTTTTAGTGCAAAGTTTTGGTAGCTGATGAGTTCCAGTTTTTGGCCGAGTGCTCCAAACGCTGAAATCAGCTGAGAGATGAAGAATTCGTTATCTTTGATGTCATTGTCACGGTAGATGAGCCACCCAATCATTTTGCTACCGGTCTCCGCTATTTGGATGTCGAAGTTTGCTGACCGATAGCCGACAGAATGTCGACC
>JAKCBW010000030.1:11760-15481 GCA_021842145.1 Actinomycetes bacterium | reverse complement strand
TCTGAGAAGGCCCTTTTGTAGATTTCACTTCGAGACTCATCGGTAAGATGTGAATTACCGCTTAGATAAAATGCGGAGCCTAGCTGATTAGCACTATCTTGGCCGGTGACCTCTTATGGCCTATATCACCTGGCAGCTATCGCACATCCAAGCTTGACTTCTCGCGCGGAGTCGGCCCAGGTGGTTGGTCTTCCTTGGTCTAGAGGAGTGCGATTCAAGATCGGATCAAAGTCTTAGTCTTTGGCTTTTTTAGATCCCCAGAAGCGAGGTGCGTCCTACGGATGCTGCGTTGTCCCGATCGAAGTTGCGGACTCCAGAATTAGATTTCCGCACTTCGGTAAATATCAAATCAGAGTTCCCCCGCCTCGAATCCGATAGCCTCGGTGTGAAGACTTCTCATCGGAGGACCTCCGTGCCGCCTGCCTCTTTACCTCGTGTGGTGCCGTTTGGTGTCGTACAATCTCACAGCCCAGTGACCGGACCCTATTGTGTAGTTTTTGTCTGATCGGGTCTCAGATATAGCGGAGATGCAACATCTACTTTTTTGCATCGGTACGACGGACTGATCTGTCCGAAGGCTAATTGGGGTCGGTTCATGATTCACCGGACAGTGGTGATCTCTCTCCCAAATCAAACCACCGCCATAGGCGCTTATCGGTCTGCGGCACAGCTGACCGCTGTCTTTTTTATTCGGGCAGGTCAAAAGTGGAGGGACCTCGGATCATCGGCGTTATGGCCCAGCGACGGGCGAGGGTTTGCCTCAATGATTGATCAGGGACTTTACCAACTGTTCACCGATTCGTTACCAGATAACTAGGTTAAGGCAACCCGGGTGTCACACACGACGAAGAGACTATCGCTCGTAGTTATCTTTACGGGAGTACCCGAGGTACTTGGTTTAGCTGTCCATCTGCCTCGAAGGGAAGGGAATTCAGTTGTCAGATAGGCCACTTTCGGTATCGGCTGCACTCGACGAAGCTCCATTGAGCCGTTTTCACACTAGGGCGATCTTTACCGCCGGTATGGGTTTCTTCACTGACGCTTACGACCTTTTCATCATCGGTACCGCAACCACCCTGATTTCCAAAGAGTGGGGCTTGTCTTCTTCCCAAACGGGTCTGGTCAATTCGATCACCCTGCTGTCGGCATTCTTCGGGGCCCTACTATTCGGCCGGATCGCCGACGTCATCGGGCGTAAGCGAACCTATGGCCTAGAAGCCGCTTTGATGGTCTTTGGTGCCCTCGCCTCGGCTTTCGCTCCGTCGTTTGTATGGCTTTTGATTTTCCGCTTCATCCTCGGCATCGGCGTCGGTGGTGACTACCCGATGTCTGCGGTATTGATGACCGAATATTCCAACGTGAAGAGTCGCGGAAAGCTCGTCGGTCTGGTCTTCGCAATGCAGGCACTCGGCACTGTCACCGGATATATCGTCGCTTTGGCGCTATTGTCGGCGAATGTCCATCCCGATATGGCCTGGCGGATAATGCTCGGATTTGGGGCGATACCCGCCGCTGGGGTCATCTATCTGCGCCGCAAGATGCCCGAATCCCCCCGTTACCTCGAAAGGGTCGAAGGCAGGTCGGCCGAGGCTGCTGCTGCGATTGAGAAGTACTCAGAAGGCGTAGTAGTCGCTTCGGTGAAGCAAGAGAAGCAGGCGAGGATCACCCTTGGGCAGTTCCTGTCGAATCGTAAGTACCTCCTATACCTCCTCGGAACCGCCGGGTCTTGGTTCGTTTTCGACTACGCGTACTACGGCAATTCGGTATCTGCACCGCTTATCGTCAAGAGCGTCTTAGGAAAACACGGTGCACACGTTCTGACCGAAGCGATCGCCCTTCAGTTGATTGTCTTTTCGGTGTTCGCTGTCCCGGGTTACTACTTAGCCGCCAACTACATGGATCGAATCGGACATCGGCGACTCCAATTGATCGGTTTCTTCTTTATGGGACTAGCCTTCCTGCTGATCGGGGTTGTTCCCCATATCACCACGGAGGTAACACCATTCCTACTCCTCTTTGGAATTAGCTACTTCTTTGCCGAGTTCGGGCCGAATGAGACTACCTTCGTCCTCGCAGGTGAGGTCTTCCCAACCAGCATGAGATCTACCGGCCATGGAATTTCAGCGGGAATCGCCAAATTTGGCGCTTTCCTTGGTGTCTACCTCTTCCCGATCATAAAGAGCCACTTCGGTGTCTCGGGAGCACTCGAATTCTCCTTCGGCATGGCACTGATCGGAATTCTTCTCACCTTGTTGCTTCCCGAACCGGCCGGGAAGAGCCTCGATGAACTCTCTGGAGAAGAGGCCATCGCCTCGGCAGAGGCGATAGTTAGATCAGCAGAGGTGAAGGTGACCCGGCTTTAGTCGAGGTCAACCTGGCTCGTTGTTATCAGATTGTGTTTCGGCTGTTGCATCTGAGTGATCAATAGTGAGTCCACTCATTATGATGCACCTTTTACAAGGTTCTCGTCTCGGACTTCATTCTCACTAGTCCGAGAATTGTTCTTGCCTCTCCAAGCACGGCCAGCGTTACTTCTGGTCTTACACGCTCTCTCCAGGTGATGAGTCAACCCATCATCTGAACTGCCGCCTGTACCGAATGGCCCGGGAACGAACAGGGCGCTGGACTCAACTAGCCCAGGACTGATAACCGACCAGTCACGGATATTTAACGAAGCATTGTCATCTCTGTCTACCTCGATGTGGCATGTATCACAAGTCAGTCTCTTGGCGAGTTTGGCTCCGACCAACCTGCCGTCACAGCCGTGATGCAGTTGAGATGATGGGAAGTACCGATCAACCACTACTACATTGGCATTGGCATTGGCATTGGCATTGGCATTGGCACGTTCTGCCTTGTAGGTGAGTGTTGGTCGAAAGGCCCCGAGTCCGGCATCAGATACCGAACGTCGAAAGGCACGTCTTGCCATGCTTCGTTTCATGGCGGCGATATTGAGATCTTCGATCTGAGTTAAGCCGAATTCGGCTTAACTCAGATTATGCCGAGGTTTTCATTAAGCCGAGGAGTCAAAGTTAGACCAGCGTAGGCATGGTTTGCCTACTAATTCCTCGGCTTAATAATTTGACGTTATCGTAGGTTGTAGAGGGCTTGGAGCTTGTCTCCGACGAGGCGGTTCTTGGCGGGGAAATCGATTGTAGGGGTGGGGGCTTGGCGGCAAGGTGCATTATGCGGATAGTGGCGAACGCATCGAACGCCGTAACGGTGGACGCTTTCTCCAGGTCGAGGAACCGCATGATCTGCAAGAGGATTTCATGCTAGTAGAGGCACGTAGTCTTGGTTTTGCATAGCACGTGGCAGTGGACCTTGTCGGGCACAGTGGAACAGCTCAGCAACAACAACCGCACTGGTCCTGATGATCGTCTCGTGGCCTTCCGATAGAAACATGAACACGACAGATCTGCACCACTAAAACTTTAAGCCGAAGAATTCCCCCAGAACTTCAAGCTGAGCAGGACAAACTGCGATTCCTCGGCTTAATGAAAACCTCGGCATAATCTTTATTTCGCCATAGGTATCTACCAGTTGACGAGTCACCTGATGGACGTTTTCACGACGCATATACGTGGTCTTACAATAGAGACGATTGAGCTTGGTTTTTGCCTGCTCGTATCCATGTGATCCCGGTATACGCCGTGAAAGCTGTCTTTGAGTCCGTCTCAACTCGGCCATTGATGCTCTGAGCGGGGCTGGATTCGTGAAA
>JAKCBW010000030.1:0-11660 GCA_021842145.1 Actinomycetes bacterium | reverse complement strand
ATAGAGACGATTGAGCTTGGTTTTTGCCTGCTCGTATCCATGTGATCCCGGTATACGCCGTGAAAGCTGTCTTTGAGTCCGTCTCAACTCGGCCATTGATGCTCTGAGCGGGGCTGGATTCGTGAAAACGATTTTATCCTCATTGCTGTCTGTGAGGGTCGCAAACGATCTGAGTCCCAAGTCAACTCCGGCTCGCGTGGTTGGTTTGGATGGGGTCTTGTTGGCCGGTGAGACTACTTTGTCCCTCTTGACGGTGGTAAGAGCCCAGTTGTAGGCGAAGCGTCTGGCCCCAAAGTGAGAGTTGATGAGCGAGTCCCTTGGCCACTCGACCTCAAAGGTTGCGCCGGTAAGCGTCCATCCGCTCGGGACCGACTTGCCAGCATCGTCGTAGAGCTTGAACAAGACACTGATTGACTCCACGTCCTTGCGGTATTGCTCAAAGTCTCCTGGCAGCGATACTTTGCAGGTTGGCTGATTATCCTTATGGATAACTCTTCCGCCGGTAAGCTCGGCTACCCGTTGCGCCTGTACCTTGGTGCGCATAGCCACAATCATGAGGACACCGCCTCAATAGGCTTTTGCGCCCTATCCGATGCTGAGCGACGGCCATAGAGTCGAGCACACAGAGATGTCAATAGCTCAGTCACATCGCTAACGAGATCGTCGTCTACCTCGGCGGAATCGACCACCACAAGACGTCTTGATTGAGCGTTTAGCGTCGCTTCAACGTAATCAGCTCCAAGCCGACAGAACCGATCACGATGTTCGACCAGAATCGTCGTGATATTGGGGTCTCCCAAGAGTGCCAGGAACTGACGACGATGGCCATTGAGCGCTGAGCCGACCTCGGTTACAACTTTGTCGATCTTGTATCAGTTCTCGGTTGCCCCCGTTAGGACTCTCGCTACCTGTCGATCAAGGTCTGACTTTTGGTCGGATGACGATACCCGTGCATAAATCACGGTCGAGCCTTGTTTGGTTTGTCTGGATTCCAAGTCTCCGACAAGGATAAGTTCGTTGCCTACGCGATGGGTTGGCACGGGCATCTTCCCTGCCCTATACCACCTATATGCCGTCTGCGGGTGTATACCTTGAGACAGCGCCCACTCACGTAGATTCATTAGAACTTGTTATAGCGGATCACTGCGACAACAGTTGCAACCCTCGGTCGCCCACTCAATCCGTGATCAAGAAGCTCCAATATGGCTCCGGAGCGCAATACACGTGCTGGCGCTTACAGACCCGCTCGAACGTCCCAAGCAGCGTCGCCCCGGGGGAAACTCGATGCGATAAGGAACTTAGTGTGGGCCTTCCGCCCTAAGCGCGGCGTTCTTCGATGGCTTCGGCTCACAGCCCCGTGGATTTCCAAACACAAAGTGAAACTACCAAAAAAGGCGGCATGTAGCTATGCAGATGTTTGCATAAACAGACTAACTATCCGGCGAATCCGTTACTGTTTTTAGCGCTTGGTTAGATACTGAGGCCTATCGGACCTGTCGCTTGACAAGGTCACCTTTTTCGTGAGACCCGACGACCTGCTTCACTCGAAAGTAGATCACCATCGGGACTTGCGAGCTGGCGTTCCAAAGCAGCGAAGGCGCCAATGATTTCCGGGGCCTCAAAGGCTCGGTTTCGCCTGCCGACGGTCACCTGCCGAAGGATTTCGGCTTCCACGAGGCGGGTGATGGCTTCGTTCGTCTGGACAAAGCTCCGGCCTATCAGTTCCGCAGCGCTATTCGTCGTCACGACTGGGGCTCCGAGTAATGCCCTAAGTAGCAGGTCGGTCGCCGAGTTAGCACGGATTCTTCCGACTCGTCGCCTCCAACCCCGCTCAATTTCTACGGCTCGCCTCTCGAAGTCCCCGGCGTCCGAGACCGCACGGTTGCATGATCCAGCGAAGCGACCGACCCAAGCGTTGAGTCCCGCAATCGCCGATTTCGATGCGGGAGCGCCAAGATAACGAAACTGTGTGAGTCCGTCGATGTAATCGCTCGCCCACGTGGCAAGGATGAGAGAGACGGGGGGTAAAACGCGGGTTGCGAGGCCTCGACGACGAAGGATGAGGTGGATGAGTGCCCGACCAGTTCTCCCATTGCCATCTACGAACGGGTGGATAGTCTCGAACTGTGCATGGGCAATTGCGGCTTGGGCAACGGCGGGTAGGTCGTCGGTGGATGAAAAGGCGCACAAGTCTTGTAAGAGGTGGTCGACGTTTTCTGGAGGTGGAGGGATAAAGGTAGCCGAGCACGGGTTGTAGGAATTGCCGCCGATCCAGTTCTGCTGATCCCTGACAACGCCTCCATGCGACTCCAGCCGTGTGCCGGCAAGGAGTCGACGATGGATGTCCAAGAGGAGGTCCATCGTGATCTGATCACCAATTGAGACGCTTTCGACGGCGAACATCATGGCATCGATGTTGTTCAGGATCTCGGCGGCGGTGACGTCCGATGCAGTTTCATAGGTTCCTCGGAGGAACTCGGCATGGAGAAGCCGTCGGGCTCCGATCTCCAGTCCCTCAATTCGGGATGATGCAACAGCTTCAGCACGAAGAAGGATGCGAGCGAGGGCCTCAGTGTCGACGAGGACCGTCGCCTCGGTGTTCAGACGAGCGATGGCAGCTTCGGCATCAGCGACGTCAGCGGCGACATCTCCGTCCAGAGTGATTTGGCGGTCCACGAGAGTGTCTGGTATGTAGGCTTCATACTCACATGTGCGGTTACCTGCACGCGATGGAGCCGAAAAGTCGCTGATCCAACGGCAACGGACAACCCTAGACATGGACCCTCCTTATTTAGGGTTATTATACAAACCTAAATAAGACTGCTAGGTTATCTTCGGTTATTTCTCTTTCGGTCTGCAGGCTCATGCGTTCTCCATAGACAGGTCGAGTGCGACCCTGGGCACGACGATGAGTCGTTCAAACAGGATGCAGGAGTCCAGGCGGCTTGCGCAGTCGTCGGAGATCTCATGGGAGTTGCCAACCGCCTCTTCTAGACGGGCATCATCGATCTCGGTTCTTGTCGATCTCTATGATCGTCCCGACGGGGTGACGGTCAATGGAATTTCAGCGGGAATTTCAGCGGGAATTTCAGCGGGAATCGCCAAGTTTGGCGCTTTCCTTGGTATCTACCCCTCCTCGATCATAAAGAGCCACTTTGGTGTCTCGGGAGCACTCGAATTCTCCTTCGGCAAGGCGCTGATCGGAATTCTTCTCACCCTGTTGTTTCCCGAACCGGCCGGGAAGAGCCTCGATGAGCCATCTGGAGAAGGGGCCATCGCCTCGGCAGAGGAGATCGTTAGATCAGCGGAGGTGACCCGACTCTAACAAGGCCGCCAGTCGGTCGTCGACCTGCAGGGTGGTGTGGAATCCCTAACTGACCAGGAAGAGAAGCTATCACAATCAGGCGACAAAATGTGGGATCAATCTAGCTGGGTTATTTCAACTAGGTTTTGGGCTGTTGAAGTTCAGGAACACATTTGGCTTCCGGCTAGCTGACGATATCCCGTCCCTGCCGTCGAAGGACACTCGGGGTTTTTGCATCGGTATGCGGAAGTGGCAATGGGAATTTATACGCCATGGACCAGGGTGTCATTTACTGGCAAAGTCGGAGAAGTGTTGGTTATAGTTCCCATTGAAGAGCAGTCCCGGAGGAAGACTCGCTATTTTTTCGCTCTTCCATCGACCCTTTCTCCGCCTACTACTCACCACTGGGCAGGGTCGGCTCCTCCCGGAATGTTAGGTTGTCTGATTCAGATTTCGAGAAGAAGAGACCTTCAAGGGTTCACTCGATAACCATTTGCACTCCATTCTGCACTCGTTTCTCCATGTGGCTTTTTGACCTTTGACCTTGCTGTAATTAAGCGAAGTACCCATTTATTTATTATTTGATCTCGGGGCATGACATTTTCAAATGGAGCGACCTACGATCGAAGCTAACTATCACCCGCACTTTTGGCCTCAGTCCCGCTATTTGATCGGAGACCGTGGCCGGTCGGTGTCGGCCCTGAGCAGGGAGGAAGAGTTGACTGAAATTGAACTCGGGCAAACTCGGAAGGTCGAACTCGCCGCCAAATATTTGAGCACCGCCTCGATGGAGACGGCCCTCGGCGTAGAGGATTCAGCGGAGATGGTCGCAGCTAACGCAGAATCGATTACCGCAATTGCGGCCGCCGCCGAAGAACTGAATGCATCGATTTTTGAAATCTCAGGTCACATATCGCAAGTCTCCGATTCGACCTCGGTGGCGGTGAGTTCGGCTCGTGAAACCGGCAAGGAACTCGTTAGTTTGGAGGAGGCTTCCACAAACATAAAGTCTGCCATCTCTGTGATCGAGGCCATCTCAAGAAGGATAACGATATTGGCACTCAATGCGTCGATCGAAGCCTCTAGGGCCGGAGAAGCCGGAAAAGGTTTTGCGGTTGTCGCCAATGAGGTGAAGTCCCTCGCTGCGGCTACCTCTAGTGCTGCGACCGAGGTTACCGACCAACTTCTCACCATCTCGAGCCTCATCCAGATGGCAAACGTAAGGGCCAAGGAGACCATCGACTCCAATGAAAAGATCGCCGTTGCTCAGACCCAGATCGCCGAAGCGGTAGCACAGCAGTCCGCAGCCACCGCCGAGATTTCCGGACTCGCCGGGTCGACGAGCCATACGGCCAATGCGGTAACTGAGCTACTTGGGACAGTTGCCGCTGACGCTTGGAGGTCTATGGCATTTGCCAGCTACCTCGAGACCACTTTCGCCTCCGACCAATACAACGACTTTGCCTTAGGTGTGGTCGGTGGCTAGTTCTTGAATCGGTGTGAAGATCTTTTGAGAGAAGTATGTGTAGCAGAGGAAATGTCATGTCTCTGCGGATTAGGGGCGTGGTTTAAATGGAGCGGTTAGTACAAGTTGATAGTCAGCTAAAGGCAATAATCTCCCAAGCCGTCGCCGCCCACGGTAAGTGGAGGTACAGGCTGCGCATGGCTGCACAAAGCGGCTCGGGGATCGATCCGGAAGAGGCGAGTCGAGACGATATTTGCGGGGTTGGCATCTTTCTATACGGCGAGGGCCAGGCTAGATACTCAGGTTCAGATCAATTCCAGGTCGTCAAGGAGTGCCACGCCGCATTCCACAGAGTCGCCGGGCAGTCAGCGGCAACCGTCCAACGAGAAGGCTCAAAATCTCTGGATTCAATATTCGCTAGCCAGAGCGATTTCTCGGTTGCCTCAGCCAATCTCGTAGATGCTTTGCTCGAATGGGAGCTATCCGAAACATGAGGCATTGAGGTAGGAGCTTCTTGTCACAAAATGGACCAATTGACACAGATCGTTTTCGTCCAAGGATTGACCGAGTTTCGTGAAATCCGGTCAAATAGAGAGCTCTTCACCCATCTCAATCCCAATTGAACCTTGGGGCGACCAATGACATCGGAGGGCACTGGGTTTGAATCTAGGAAGTCAGTTCCCGGCTAATCGATCGGAGGGTCTATTCTCTATTGGCCGCCAAACTCCTCCCTGAGAGTCGCAAAGTCTGGTAACTCTCCGCTTTTTCTTAGCTGATCGACTATCGATACCAATTGGCCCAAAACGGCCTCTGCCCTCTTGGTCCCCAAGCCACTCAAGGCCTTTGCGGCGGCTAGCTCGGTTTGCAATTCGATCGATATTCGAAGCTCCTTTCCTAAAGGTGTCGCAGTTGAGTCAGTGGCTACCAAGCCCCGTTCGATTAACGATTCCTTTGCCGAAGACCACTCAGACTCATTCCACCCCCTCATCGAGATGACGTCTTCCTTGGTGCCGTGACCGAGTGCCACCATCAAGACGTGTGCCTGCGAGCCGGAAATGTCGTTGTTCAGCAAAATTGAATTGTGGATGTCTCCCCTGTGCTCTCGGATCAGGGTCGCCGCATGAAATAGTTTCAGGTGGGGGTCACTTGGTACTTCGAGTCCGGCGTTCGCACCAAATAGAACCTTTCCAGCTGGGTCAGCCGAAAGCACCGCTTCGGTTATGGCATCGGCGGTCTCCGCTAACTCTTTGGTGTCGATCCACGGAGTGATTAGCCTCCCCATAGCCCGGTCGATACCTACTAGGCGGGCTTGTAGGAACTCTGCCGGAGTCGCCACTTCCCAGGCTGCCGGTATGGAGTTGCTCACCATCTTTGGCGAGAAGTTATAGAAAGCCGCCGTTACCGCACCGGCACTCGCCGCTCCCATCGGGGCCGCCCTGCCGGCAAAGTACCTCGCCCACCCGCCTTTAATTCCAACCTCCTTGAAGGCGTCTCGGCATTCCTGTACGAAGTAGGTCGTGTCGTGGTAGGACTCTAATTGACGCCAAATCTGATCGGCAAGACCGACCATTTCGTTCGGGTAGATTGCAAAGGTCATGAGATGAAAACTATCAGAATTCGACCTTGGTGGGTAGGTCACAATTCAAATGCACCTGGAAGCCTTCGCAAGCCGCCGGACCCTCTAAGGGAGTCCGCCAGATGTGGTTTTCCAAAGAAGACAGTAAATCATAAAATGAGAATATTGATAACTTTGCTTCATGGGTGTAGATTTTTCTAGTTGCCCTATGTGGGTTTGTTCGGCTTGTCGAGGAGGGCGATTGCAATGAGGCGAGCGGTTTTGGCACTCTTTTCGGCTGGATCGTTGGTTTTGGCGGGCGTTACGGCAAGTCCGGCGGGTGCTTCGGTTGCGACGGCATCGAAGTACACGCCAGTGTGTCTTCCCTCGGCTGTGGCTGGAGTTGCCCACTGCGAAGCTATTCGATTAAATGACCCCGCGGCTAACTGGCAAGGCACCCACGTTGTTCTTCCGAATAAGCCGGGCCACGGAGGTGGAGGTGGAGGAGGCGGTGGCGGAACCACCTCTACTCCTAGTGGGTATTCCCCAGCTGACCTGCAGAGTGCGTATGGGTTATCTAGTATCCCTTCTTCGACCTTTGCAACCGGTAGCCCCCCGACGGTCGCAATAGTCGACGCTTACAACGACCCAAATGCCCAAGCCGATCTAAATGTGTACAGAAAGCAGTTCGGCCTTAATTTTCAAAATTATGGAACCACCTGCAACTCCACCAACGGTTGCCTAAAGATCGTGGGTGAGACCGGTTCCACTACTTCCCTGCCGAGTTCCAACACTTCCTGGGCCGAAGAGATATCCCTGGATTTGGATATGGTGTCAGCGATCTGTCCTAACTGCAAGATACTGTTGGTTGAGGCAAATTCTGCGACGATCACGGACCTTGGGACCTCGGTGGACACTGCGGTAAAGATGGGAGCATCGGTAGTCTCTAACAGTTACGGCGGTTCTGAGTACTCTGGGGAAACCACCGCCGATTCCTACTACCACCACAGCGGCGTCGTGATTACCGCGGCTGCGGGTGACGGGGGCTATGGAGTCGAGTACCCCGCGGCTTCTCCTTTTGTAACTGCGGTTGGCGGCACTACCTTGACCGGGAGTTCGGGCACTAGTTGGAGCCAAACCGTCTGGTCGGGGACAGGCTCTGGGTGTTCGAAGTATGAACCAAATCCCGGCTGGCAACCTACTTCGGGTGAGGGTTCGCTTTGTCCATCGAATAGGACCGTCGCCGACACTTCGGCCGTGGCAAACCCATCGACCGGCGTAGCGGTCTACGACAGCTACGGCGAGAGTGGTTGGTTGGTGTTCGGAGGGACCAGCGTGGCGACTCCGTTAGTGGGATCGATCTACGCGCTAGCCAATAACGAATCTGGGAGTACTGGAAATGCGGCGCAGAGCCTTTACGGAGATTTATCGCTGACCGAGGTAACTAGCGGTCAGAATGCAAGGCACTGCACCGACTATCTCTGTAATGCCGCTGACTCGCTGAGTGGGTCCTTTGGCTTTTACAATGGCCCAACTGGCAACGGCACTCCGTACGGACTAACGGGCTTTTAGCCAAGAAGTGTAAAAGAGACCAGGTAAGAAAGACGGGCCTGGTAAGAAAGACAGTAAGGTCCGTTTGGTCTTATCGAGCCTAATAAGGCTGTGAAGTTTTTCAAGGGGTCGTGGTTGGGGTAGTGGTGCCGTTCTATCCAGTGCTCGCGCCAACTTAGCTCATTCCATCGAATGATTCCACCTCAGTCCTCTGGATTCTTAGTCGCCTGGAAGGCTTGGCGAGTTGAGGTCGGGGCACATGAACGACTTGTCATTCGAAATTCTTGGAATTCCCCCATGGCGGACCGTCCATATTCGCAATAGGTTCATATCAAGGAGAGGAACCGCCAGAAGCGAATGCTCCTTTTCTGTTTTCTTTTCGTAGCTATGCATTCGGGGTAAAGCAGGTTCAAATTCACAGCGGGCGTAATTTCCGTTAAGCAATTTTTTAGGGAATCCTAAATGAGCATCGGTCGCTTAATATCGAACGTGCGACATATCGCAGCCTTGGAGGTTGCGGCCTCACTCCTAAAACGTCAGTTATACCTGGTTATACTTGTGGCTATGAAGACTGCTATATCGCTACCAGACGGTACTTTTCAACGTATTGAGCGCGAGGCGAAGAGGCGCGGATTGAGCCGCTCTGAGTTTTTCACAAAGGCTGCGGTGCGGTACTTGGATGAACTTGATGCGGAGTCGCTTACTCGCCAGATCAACCAAGTGATTGATAGCCAAGGTCAAAGCGATGACTCAACTGTCGATGCCGTAAATGCCGGTCATCGGTTACTTGCTGGGATGGATGAGGGGTGGTGATCACCAGGGGCAGTATTTTCTGGGCTGACCTTGGCGACGCGATAGGATCAAGATCGGCGAAGCGACGACCAGTACTTGTTATATCAAGTGATCTGTACAACCAGAGCAGACTCGCCACCATTGTTGCGCTTGCCATTACAACAAATACAGGCCTGGCTGCAATGCCGGGAAACGTGTTCCTGCCAATGGGAATATGCGGACTAGGCAGTGATTCCGTGGTCAACGTTACAGCGTTAGCCACGCTCAACAAGACCGATCTCGGCGAACAAGCTGGAGTGGTTCCCCTTTCATTGATGGATGATGTCGATCGGGGAGTAAAAAGATTGCTCGGGCTGTAGGGGAAATATCCACTAACTTAGCTTCTGAGCGTGACGCATCTCGGTGACTAGACGTTACCTTTTACAGACGAGGATTGCGTTCCCGTTCATCCGATGATCGTATAGGAAGAACACCCATCTAGGGAGAAGTGGCAAGGCCAGTAGTTGACGTCACGGCACGTTCTCGGAGATATTCCCGGAGAAGCGGTTGTGCAAAGTCCACTTCGCCGTAGCGCAGACCTTCCACTAAGCCAGCTTCGGTCAGGCGGAGCCTATATTGGCTTCCATAATTAGTATTGACCCCGAGGCAAGCGCAGACGTCGGCCATCTTTGACGGTCCGCTATCTTGTGCCATAGCAGCCAGAAAGCTCCGATCGACGTCCGAGATACCAGCGAGGGCAGGTTCATAGACGAGAGCGCCAATACGTCTGCGGGCGGCAGCCACTCCCGCTGTCACGTCTGACTGAGTGATTACTTCGGTATCGAGCATACTTCGGTGCTGCACCGAAGTATGCTTGTATCCGATGAATGAGACAGGAGCGAGCAACGGACGGACGCCGCGCCTGGTCTCGGCATTTCGGGCCGTACTTCCTCGGGCCGCTACTTTGAAGGTATCCACGGGGAATAGCACGGACGCTACTTTCACCGTCGGTTCTCGGCGGCTCCAGGTGCGATGGGTGGGAAGGGGTGGTCTTCGACAGGTTCGCGATGTCCTCGGTTTACGGGAGCGGCCGGACGTGATCGTGGGATCGGAAATCTCCCTCGCCGCTCGAGAGTTAGCCACACAAGCTGGTCTCGGCTGGGTCGATGAGACGGGAGCCGCAGAGATCGCAGTTGGCAACATCGTCATCTCGCGAACCGGAGCTCGACGAGCGAAGACCTACGAGCCAAGTTGGAGTCCGGCAGTCATCGGGGTGGCCGAGGCACTGCTGTGCGGTGTTCCAGCCACGGTCGCGGCAGCAACGGGGGCGACGGGACATTCAACTAGCTCGGTTGCCGGGGCGCTAGCTGCTCTATCGAAGTGGGGGTTGCTCGAGGCTGGAGCGTCGAGGGGCCCCCGATCGGGGCGTCGGGTCGTCGACCCGGACCGCTTGTTGGACGAGTACGCCCAAGCCGTGGCTGCACAACGACCGAAGGCAGAGTTGCGTTGTGGGGTCCTGTGGCGAGACCCCCTAGCCACTCTCAAACAGCTCGGCGAGCAGTGGAATAGTGCTGGCGTCGTATGGGCCGCGACGGGGGCGCTCGCCGCGGCGGTGCTGGCACCGTACCTGACTGATATCTCCGGAGCTGACGTCTATGTCGATGGCCAAGGCGAACCGGACCTTCGCAACGCGGCGCACGCAGCGCACGTTGAGCCAATGGACGGTGGCAGACTCGTTCTCCTACCCTTCCCCACTCTGGCGTCGCGCCGACTAGCTACCGACCAGGACGGCATACGTGTCGCCCCATGGCCCCGGATATACGCCGACCTGTGTCAGGTCGGCGTCCGGGGAGAAGACGCAGCAGAGCACTTGAAGGAGGTCCGCCGTGGCCAAGGATGAACCTCCCCGCTCCAGAGCGGCCCGACGAGCTGCCGAGGACGCGCTCGTCCGAGTGGTACACCACTATGGAGAGACCCCCGAGTTTGTGCTGCTCGGCGGATTGGTTCCAGATCTCCTCTGCTCGCAAGCAGGGTTCATCCACGCCGGCACAACCGATGTCGACGTCCAAGTCGACTTGGAGATAGCGGCCGGTGCGACCAACATGGCCCGACTCGAGCAGGCTCTTGGCAACGCCGAGTTCACTCCCGACCCGCAGCGCGTCTGGCGATGGCAAACCGACGTCGAGGGACAGAAGGCCGTCGTCAAGTTCGAACTGCTCGCCGACCTCGACTACGCGCCAGGTGGTTCGGTGGTCAGCTTCGAAGAGTGCGAGGAGCTCGGAGCGGTGAACCTTCGAGGCACTGGATTCGCAGCTCGCGACTTCTCGCCCCGGCCGATGAACGCCCGGATGGGAGGTGTCCACTACCGTGTCGATGTGAACGTCACTAGCCTGGCCGGCTTTATCCTGGCGAAGATCGCGGCCGCGTACGGGCGCCGCAAGGAGAAGGACTGGTATGACATCGCCTTCGTGCTTCTGCACAACGACACAGGTGGACCCGAGGTGGCCGCAAGACTTGTCCAGAACCGGTTCGGAAGTGAGCTGGTCGGCGGAATCCGAACTGCTATCGATGATCTTGACGCCAACTTTGCCACCCCGGACACCCAAGGTCCTGCCGCCTACGCGTCCCAGATGGTCATCGACCACCCAGGGCTCGATGAGATCTCGCTACGCGCCGACTCAGTCGTCGCCGTCCATACTTTCTACAGCCATCTGGTTCCCGATGTCACGTGAAGTTCAACACTCGCGTTGTATAGGCTGTGTACCGGGGAATCACACGCAACTTGCTCCACCAGCCCGGCGAGATCCGTTACAGCCCCAGAGCAATTACCGCGACTATCCGCCAGCCCGACGCTCCCCGCATCAATCGGACCCTCGGTGGACTCATCGACCAACTCAACGCCAACCCACCGCCAACCCACCGCGGCTTACCGGTGACAGTCGGCCTATTACCTACCAGATCGAGCCAAAACCTTGACATTGATGCCCCCAGCCATTACCGGAGGTCTGAGCCTG
>JAKCBW010000176.1 GCA_021842145.1 Actinomycetes bacterium | reverse complement strand
AATGGATCAAAAAATGCAAGGGTCGGACAGAGCCTTTCGGCTTTCTTAGCGTGGTCAAGGAGTTCTATCGGGAGGTCTTCGTGCACGATCTTCGGATACCCCCAGTCGTCGAGGTGGATCAGTTCGGGTAGGAGTTCAGCGCAAATTCCGTGCCCATCGCAAGCAATCGGGTTGATTGCTACCTTGGCAATAGGTCTCAATTCAGCCTCAGCCTCTCGTATTTAGTCCCGAAAAAGTTCGCACGTCCCTTAGGGAAAGAACATCGACCAGATTCATGCAGCCTCACCTCGTCTGGAAAGTTCCTCATTATCGACCTCGCTATAATTACCGCCCCATCGGGCATAGCGCAACCGCCTCGTCCAACTATCTGGTCCGCCAGACGGCCGATCTCCTCGACCCCTTTCGGCATCGTAGCCCCATGTGCAAGTCGGCCTACCTCCTTGGCGAGGGCCGGAAGTCCTAAGAAACACGGACCACACTGCCCGGCGGTCTGCGACGCCAGGTAAGCAACAATTCCAGAAGCTTCCAGGATCGGACAGGAGTTGGAAAATCCGATGATCCCTGCCCCGACCCCGAGGCCCAACTTCTTCATTTCGGGCTGATTTAGCTTCAGATCGATGACTGATTCGGGCTTTACGATCTGTCCGAAGTATCCCCCCATCAGGACCGAACTAGCGGCGGAGACGTCGACTTGGGCCAAACTTATTATCTCGCTGAGGGGTGTGCCGACTTCGGCCTCTACGACTAGGTAACTTCCATTTTGCGATACCACCGTCAGCAGCTGAGAGCCAAATGGTCCCCCCGGTACACCCATCGAGCGATAGAACGAAGCGCCCGCACGGCCTATCAGGGCGATTGTCGCATAGGTTTCGACGTTGGAGATAAAAGTCGGCTTTTTCGAGACACCGGTTACGATCGGCCGATCCGGGAAAAAAGCTGGCTTAGGTCCCTTCCCGTTAAGTTGCTGGATTATCGATGTCTCAACCCCGGAGGTGTATCCTGCATCGGCTATCCTCGGGGTCACCGGCACCTTATCCAACTTCAATTTCCTGCGTTCCCTTAGGGCTGCCTCTACCGCTGAAACGACCATCTGATTCTTGGTCTTCGCCATCAGGTAGGCCTTTTGAGCCCCGAGGGCTCCGGCAACAATAGATATCCCCTCGAGGACCAGGTGAGGCTGGTGAATTAGCAGGGATTCGTCCTTATGGGCTAGCGGTTCTGACTCGGACCCATTAGCGACGACCACAGCCTTCCCGACGTAGGACGCCATCGAAGCCAGTTTTTTTGCCGTCGGAAAGCCAGCACCCCCACGGCCGTTAAGCCCAACCTCGTCGAGCATCTCGACGAGCGAAGCAAAATCGACCTTTGGCATTCGCTGGTCTCCGTGGGCCCTTAGATGATCGGGGAAGTTCATTGAGCGCTGCGGCATGACCCGGATAGAGCGCGAAGCCACCTCTGACGTAACGACTAAGCCTGGCCAGTTTGCAAATGTCGAAGACACCTGGCTATTCATACTAAAACACTCCAATTGTTAGCTATTACCCGCCTAGATGCGCGACCGGATATGACTGGCGTTAGATACAGTTTTGATTTAGGTGGCTCACTAGCTGTCACCCGAAAAACTCTGCCCTTGGACATAAGGGCTAACTTGACCGGTAAATGAGCTTTGACCAGCGTTAACACTAGCGGAGAGGGTTACGCTATGCCCAGCAGAGTCCTTGATCGAAAACCCGATGGCCCCATTGTTCAAACTGGTGACCTGGCCATTGTAGGCTACGACACCGGAGTTTGACACAATCTCAACGATCGAAGATGACATCGAAAGCCCCTGGTCAGCAGGGACGCCCATCAGAGTCACGACGAGCTTATAGCCCTTGAGCGACGAGAGTGGGCCCATTAGTCGCAGGGCTAACTCGCCTTGGCTATTCTGAGCGGACTCAGTTATGTTTCCTGACCAGTTAGAGGTGAAATTCGCAGGGATAGTAATGCTGGAGGGGGGAGTCACATTTTTGGTGAGTGCGAGAGGAGTGGTAGCTGGACTCTGGGAAAAGACCCCCGAGATTCCGGCATTAGCGCGCTTTGCCCAGTTCGAATTGAAGGGTCCCAAAATGCTGAAGCCAACTATCGAAAGTGGAGCCACTACCGCCACTGCCATCGAGAGGTTCCTCTTGGCCGACCCAGCTTGGGTCCTGTCGACAATCCTTATCCAGGCGGTGATTAGGAATGCTGCACCGACCACCAGGTAGAAGGCCTTACCGAGTAAGAACCTCGAATCCGATCCCGTCCCGAGCCCGTGGACTATGGAAGCAAAAAAGGCTAAATAGGCCAAGAGATGGACAATTTTCCAGGTCCTCTGCTTCATCTTGATTCGAATCAGCGAAGTCACAAGGACCGCAATTCCTATGTCGATGGCAATCGCCCCGAATCCAATCCAAACGGGACGGTACTTCGACACAAACGGTATGAATACATCAAGCAAGGTAATCGGGACAAAGGGATCCATCATTGCGGTAATGATGTGAATAGCTAGTACCACCACGGCGAGAAGAGAGAGGCTCCTGTGGGTCTCGACGGTAATAAATCTCGGCAAGCGGGCAGAAAGTCTGGTCTGCGAGGCAGTCATCAAGCCCAAAACGGCAATAGCCCCCAAAAGGGCCAACCCGACGAAGCCTGCTCCCCTCGAGATATACCACAGCGGGCTCGGTGTCGTGACTATCGCGAGGATCAAATTGATACCTCCCGAGGGGTCCGGCGACCCGGCCAATCTCCCAGTGAACCCGAGGTGCCGTCTTTAAATCTCACCATCGCCGGGAGATTGCTAGCCTTTAGCCACGAATAGCCGAAAGTACCCATCGCTATCGTCGCCGTCGATGCGATGTTGGCATCAAGGGCTGAAGCGGCCAGAACCGTAACTGCTTCGATCTCGCCTTCTGCGGGTCGTCCAGAATAGGGGTCAACTATGTGATGCTGAAGGGCTCCTCCTCTGGACCAACTCCTCTTCTTGATCGACGAGGTGGCCATCCCCCCGGTAGGAAAGGCCAAGACTTCACCAGGGGAATCAACATTTAAGGATTGATCGTCGGTGACATTGATATACCAAGGGTTGGCCGGGTCGCTGCTGATGCAG
>JAKCBW010000175.1 GCA_021842145.1 Actinomycetes bacterium | reverse complement strand
ACTGCCCCCATGGGGTGCCGTTGGCAGAAATTCCACTACGAGATAGGATTTCGTCATGAATCCGATCGAAGCTCTGAGATGGCTTTCAGAAGACGATTGGCTCTCCCCAAAGGAGCTAGTTCTCGGGGAGTTGGAGCTTCTTTCCGGACTGGTCCGTACTCGAGCGGTATTGGTCGCGGCGGTCAAGCGCCTTTTGCAGGCTCGATCCGAGATGGTGGAGCTGTGGGTGGTCGCAAACTCAATCTTGGGTTCCATGGATTTAGACGTCGAGGTGGATGACCTATACGCTGTGTTTGCTGGCCATGTCGAGGGCTGTGACCTCCATGACGCCACCGCTAACTCCTACCGCTACCGAGGGGATTCGTGCTACTCGCCGCTTGCGATCTTGCCCACCGAAGCCGTGATTCCAAGTGAGGACGGGGATATCTTTGTGAATTCGGAGATTCGAAGCTGTTCTTGGAAGGGGCTAAGTGAAGGGGTCGGCAAAAGGTACCTACTGGAGAACCGGTCTTCGGTACTCAATTTGGTGTCGGTAAAGATACCAGAGGGGATGGACTTGACCCTGGACGGTGTGCCCAGCAGGACGCCGCTCTATTTTGGCGAAGATACCGAAGAGCTTTTGACACCCTTCTCTGCCCGTCTCGGATCGAATACAAAGCTGCAAAGGCACAGGAACCCCTGGTTCTAGCGAAATCTACCGACTCCTTCTACGTGTGCCGTAGAGTATTACCATCTTTTTTGGGGCTTCTTATGAGCCGTCGTTTCGCCAAGTGGTGATAGCTTTAGCTCTTATGGGTGAGATGATCGAATTAGACAGCGACGGTGCTGTCGAGTATGCGTATGTGGCGGATCCTATTTCTGGTGCAGGACCGGCGGTGGTTGTTGTGCAGGAGTGGTGGGGTATCGTCGACCATATAAAGGATGTCTGTGATCGATTCGCCGCTGCGGGATACTTCGCCATCGCACCAGACCTCTATCACAACAAGAAAGCCGATGACCCAGAGGCTGCGATGAAACTCGCCATGGAACTGCAAAGTGACCGGGCCCTGGCGCAGATGGGCGGGGCAATTGATGAGCTCGTTCGTCGATCTGGTAATGAACGAGTCGCTGTAGTGGGGTTCTGTATGGGAGGAGGTCTCGCCCTCGCCCTCGCAACGACCCGTCCCGATAGGGTGGCGGCGGTAGTTCCCTTCTACGGTATGGCTTCCCGGGGCGGAAGCGAGCCCGACTACTCAAAGATGGAGGCAGTAGTCCAGGGTCACTATGCCGAGTTAGACCAAACGATCTCCCCGGAGGCGGTAAGGGCGCTGGAGTCCAAACTGGAATCTTTGGGTATAGAGACGGAGTTTTTCGTCTACCCGGGGACGGTCCACGGCTTCTTCAACGACACCCGTCCGGGACAGTACGATCCAACCGCCGCCCTGCAGGCGTGGGAAAGGACACTCGCCTTTCTTGCTGAAGAGTTGACCTGACGCTTAGAAAATTGTACCGATCTGCCCCCTAGGCGAGTAGGTGTTTTGCGGTCGGGGGTGGTTTCGAAGTATGGTTTTTACCATGTCTGAACGATCTAGAAATTTGCCGAGACGATCTTGTCTCTCTGTACCGGGTTCATCTGAAAGGTTTTTGACCAAGGCGCTGTCGATACAGGCCGACATGACCTTTTTGGACCTCGAAGATTCTGTCGCCCCCCTGGAGAAGGAGGCCGCCCGTAGCGCAGTCGCCAAGGCGATCCGCGAACAGGATTGGGATGATCGCGTCCTTTGCGTGCGGATTAACGCTTGGGACACGCGATGGACTTACGGTGACGTGATAGAGGTTGTTTCCAACGCCGGAGAGCGCTTGGACGAGCTGATGCTACCCAAGGTTCAAAGCGCCGCTGAAGTGGTGGCACTTGACCTACTGCTGACTCAGATCGAAAAGAATGTGGGTCTTCCGATCGGCCACATAGGCATAGAGGCTCAGATCGAGACGACGAGGGGCTTGATCAACGTCGAAGAGATATGTGCTGCTTCTCCGAGACTCGAAACGATAATTTTCGGTCCAGCTGACTTCGCCGCTTCGATGGAGATGCCGGTATTGACCGGTGGGGTGCAGATCTCTGACTATCCGGGTGATCACTTTCACTATGTCTTCTCGAAAATTTTGATGGCCGGCAGGGCGAATCAACTTCAGGTTATAGACGGTCCATACCTCAAGATAAAAGATTCAGAAGGATTGCGGGATTACGCTAAGCGGACCTCAACTCTGGGATACGACGGCAAGTGGGCCCTCCATCCGGAGCAGGTGGAAATTATAAATGAGGTTTATAGCCCCACTCAAGAGCAGTTTGACCGAGCCTGGGAGATACTCGACGCCTACAAGTCCGCCACCGAGGGAGACCATAAGGGTGCGGTTATGTTTGGTGACGAAATGATCGATGAGGCCTCGAGAAAGATGGCTTCTAAGTTCGTCGCAAGGGGCGAAAGAGCGGGACGCAAAAGGAGCACTAAGTAGCGATACCTACCGAAAAGCGACTTCAGGACCCGATGACCCTCCTCGGATCGTCACTTTTCAGAGTCGTGCAACACGGTCCCCAGCCTGGGTGGCATGGGGACCGTGAGCATGGGTCGAGTCGGCCAGAGTGATGACTTCGACTACGAGAGACAACCTTCGAATTGTCGCAAAGCAATTTTCGAAAGCAATTTCAGGCGGTTAGGCCGTATGCCCCCCTTGGCTCTAACCGATGGATATCAAGTTGGAGTGGGATAGTAGGTGTCCTTTCGGTAATGCAGAGAGTTGGGCCAACAAAGCCACTTTTGTGGACCTACGGTAGGAATAACGGCGTTGACGAGGGAATGTAACCTCGCCAGACGGTCACCGAGGCCCTCTTCGTCGGATCGGCTAGGTGGCCCGATATTTAAACCGACGCCTAATCAATTTCTGCTCCCCAACGCCATCTTCACGCTAGGTCTAAGTCGGTCCTTCGTTGACCGTGGATAGTTGTGAAGCCACCATCGGCTAAGTAGTCCGCTGGCTTGGGAGGATCGATGAACTGAAGGGACTTCCGAAAGGGGTTTTGTGCTCTAACCGGGTCGACATCGAGTGAGACGCTAGAAATGCGTCGACGTCCCATCAACCACTTTCCGGGGTTTTATCC
>JAKCBW010000029.1 GCA_021842145.1 Actinomycetes bacterium | reverse complement strand
GGGAAAATCGACCACTCAGGGAAAATCGACCACTCAGGGAAAATCGACCACTCAGGGAAAATCGACCACTCAGGGAAAATCGACGATGATGCAAGGTATGTCGGCGTCTTCGTCCAGAATGTAGCTGGCGCAAATTCGGTGATATCCATCTGCGATGATGAGTCCCACGCCTTGGGGAGCACTACCCCTGACTAGGAGGACTGGTGAAAGTAGCTCTCCTTTTTCCACCTTATCTAGATCTTTGTGGACGTGTACGTTGTCTTTTGGAAGAGCTTCTGACCCAGAGGAGCGCAGCAGATCCTTCGCCTTTTTCATTTGTACTTGCGAGGACTTGAAAGCTGTGGTCAGGCTTTCAGCCAGTTGCTGTGGAAAGATCAAGCTCAGATAGTCAGTAGCTGCAGGATAGTCATGTTCTTCTGGGAGAGCCATCCAGTGCTCATGTTTCATGTCGCAGCCCTCCTTCAGGCAGTGTCTTAAATACTAAATGACCACGCCGTTCTAAGTCGGGTATTTATGGGCCGATTACCCGGAAGCTCCTGACGGCCTACCTTGACGGTGATTCTGCGCAATTAATGGTGGTTCTAGATCGGCTTGGAGTTAAACAATGAATCCCCGGAAGCGGTGTATTTGAAGAATCGACCCGTTGGACAGCAATCGGGCGACCTGGTGGTAGTCCCGGTGATCAATTTGATTATCAAGTCAATTTGATTATCAGGTCAGGATCTGAAAGTTAACACCACCTTTCAAAGCTTGAGGCCTGTGAGGGTCTGCGCTGACGAGTTCTTGTTTTTGCTTGTGAGCCGTAATGATATTTTGCATTCAAGGGAGGAACAATTGATGTCGATCAAGATTTAGATAACGTTGGCTTGAGCCGAACGGACAGACGTGAGTTCTATATTCTCTAAAACTTTTGAGACTTATCTTGATGTATCGGACAGGGCAACGCTCTACCTAGACCCCGATGACAGGATCGCATGGGCCAATAGGGCATGTACGGAGATATTCGGAATGGCTGTCGAAGATCTTCTGGGGAGGCCCATTGAGTATTTGAGCAAGAATCCGATCGATCGATCCGTCTTGCGCCCACAAACCAGTATCTATCAAATGCGACATGCAACCGGACTACTGAGGGACGTACTGGTTACCACTGTGAATCTCGGCGAGCAGGGATGGATGCTCGAGCTCAGGACCTCCTCGATCGATCAGTTCGCAACCGAGGCTGGGGTCTATGAAAAGAGATTGCGTGCACTTTCTGACGAAGTTCCCGTAGGGATTTTCTTCTCTGAGGTGGGACTTCGCCTCTATTACATAAACACTCGTCTAACCGAGATCTTTGAGGTGCCAGCGGGTCGGATATATGGGATAGGTTGGCTCGACTTCTTCTCTACTGAAGATAGGGCCAAGGTTGAAGCCGCAGCTACAAAAGCACTGAAGGGCGAGAGAAGCTATGTGGTCGCCAATTTAAATACCGGCACCGGTCGAGTCGCTCAAGTATCTCTGAACTTTCGAAATATCTCGTCGGACCGGGGAGCAACGGGATTCGTCGGAACGATAGAAGATGTCACTGACCAGATCGCTGCGGAGGAGCGGCTGACATTTGCCGCCACCCATGATCCGTTGACCGGCCTTCCCAATAGGGAGGCGATGGACCTAAGCCTCGCCAGGCATTTCTCCACATGCAGCAAGGAGAAGTCCTCTTTGATGATGGCTTTTTGTGATTTAGATGACTTCAAGACCGTCAACGATACCCTCGGGCACGTTGCCGGTGATCGACTCCTAATCGAAATTGCCAAACGATTGCAACGCATCTGTACCGAAGACCAGCAGGTGTTTAGATATGCTGGTGACGAGTTTATCGTTTTATGCAGGGGTGTTTCGACTGATACTCAGGCCAAACGGGTTCTTCGCGACTTTCAGCGCTGCCTTGAGCTTCCTATTTATCTCGCTTCCACTCAGATCCAGATTTCGGCGTCCTTTGGCTACGCTGTTTTCAGATCCAAGCTCGACATTGACGAGATGATCACCAAAGTGGATCGTGAGATGTACCGGAACAAGGCTGCCAAGAAGGACACTGTATTCCAAAGGCCAGGTACTGAGTAGTGAGAACGATCGACATTGATCTAAAGGAGGTCGAGTCACTCGGATCCCGAAAGGCGGTTGCATTCGGAGTTGTTTCGCTAATCAACGACGAGAAATCAGAGAACAAAGACGTTGCCAGGATTGCCAATTCGGATCCTAATCTGTCGGCGAACATTCTAAGAATGGCAAACTCCGCCTACTACGGATTGTCGGGTCACGTAGATGACCTGCAGTTCGCAATTTCTGTTATAGGATTTGGGACCGTCAGATTCTTGGCGACGGCGGCTGTAATTCAAGACTTTGTGCCGATTTCCAGAGAGGCTTGGCAAAGATATCTAGCCACCGCAGGTGCCGCAATTCAACTGGCCCCTTACTTCGATGTTGACCAATCGGCGGCATTGAACGGGGGGATAACCCTGGACATCGGCGAACTGGTCATTGCTAAGCAGGATCCCTACGGTTATCTAGCGAGGAAGCGTGAACTTGAAAAACTCCCGATGGAAGCTCGTGAAATGGCGGCCATAGAGATGGAGAGCAAAGCATACGGAATTTCGCACCCTGAGATACTGGCTAGGGTTCTCAAGTCGTGGAAGTTTCCTCGGGACCTTTATGAGGCCGTCGAGCAGCACCACCTTGCATATGAGCCAAACGAGCCCCTCGCTCGTGTCCTGCGACACGCGGCGAGGCTTTCTGGCATAGTTTTGGGCAGGGATGACCAGATCGAATTGGAGACTTTTCCAATCACAGAAGTCACGGACTACCGCAAAGTCATTCGTGGAGCCCGGAATTTTATGGACCAGATGTCGCACCTAAGCATCTCTGGACGATTTGGCTGAGCGGATTTGGCTGAGCGGATTTGGCTGAGCGGATTTGGCTGAGCGCAATGACGTCTTCGGGTAGCCTTTTGCCAGCTCTGGCGCCCTTCTCGAAAATCCTGATAATCGGTAGTCCCGTTTAGGCGGTTCGGAAGGCGTCCCGAAAGTCAAGGCGCTAAGTCATCGACTAGCGTCTTTTCTATATTGATAGTGCAATTACCAAACTGGGGTGTGGGGTACGATGCCCCTGTTTCTAGCCATGGGAAATGCAGGGTCCACGAAGTTTCATTATCCTGAGCCAGCATTTCACGCGGGATTACGGAGCTTCGATTGGTCGAAAATGTGAGGCTACCTCACTTTCCCAGGAAATCCGACTGACATTCTGCTGGTCGTTGCCAGTCAGTCTGTTTGGGTCAGTGGAGATTACTTTGGATGGTTCGAGAATCTGTTGTCGTGTGAATTACTTTCCGCAATTGAATAATGCGAATTGATCCTATCGTCAAAACCAATAGACCGCCCAGAGCTGAAGCAACTATTAGTGCAAGAGCGACCGGAACAGTACCGGAAAACATCAAGAAGGTAATCTTTGTATTATCGAGATTCTGAAAAACAAACACCAAGATTATAGCCAACAGCAAAAGAGCTGGGAGTATGCGTGTCCAGGCCCGGCTGGCACGCGTCGATTCAATTTCAGTAATAGCAGCCGGGGCAGCAACTTGCCGTTCAGTATTTGATTGGGCAGACTCTGGCATAGCATCGCTGTCGGTATCTTCGACGGGCAGCGCAACATCTGCAGAAACCTCTTCAGTAGGTCCTGAAAGTCGAGGCCTTTCAGTTCGAGACTTCGAACCTGGTATCCGGATTCCCACAGGAACCCCCAATCATTGCCAAGTAATGGCTTGCTAAATCAAAATGAGCTTCCTATCCATCCTATCAGAGTCTACGATGCGGTAGCATACCCACTCGGACGAACTCGCTGAAGGAGAAATCGCACTAGTCCTTCCTGAAACTGTGGGGGCCAAGTGGAGAGCCACCCAGCCCAGCCTCGTTGGATGGAATGTTAATGTACTGGAAAGTGGTCCACGAATGAAGTTCGTGACCGAACATGGCGCAAGGTCACCATGATGGGCCCCCGGAAAACAGAGCCATCAGACATGTGACTCATTCCTCCAAAATAGGCTATGGAGGAATGAGTAATATGAAATCGAAAAGGCATACTCCTAAGCAAGTGCCTGTTCAAGGTCGTCAATTAGATCCTCTGGGTCTTCGATTCCCACAGAAATTCGCACTAGTTGTGTGGTGATACCGCCGAGCTCTCGGTATTTTTCTGGCACGCTATAGTGCACGGCGGCGACTGGTTGAGTGATAAGGGATTCGACTGACCCTAAGCTGACGGCTCGAGTGAAGAGTTGAGCGCGGTTTAGGAAGTTGTTCACGGCCTCCTGATCACCTTTGATTTCGACGCCTAGGACTCCGCCGAAGCCCTTCATCTGCCTCTTGGCTAGTTCGTGGTGGGGATGTTCCGGTAGTCCGGGATAATGAACCTCGGCGATCTTCGGATGTGTGCTAAGATATTTGGCTAGCGCCAGACCATTTTCGTTGTGCCTCTCCATTCGCAGTCCGAACGTTTTCAGTCCACGAATTAGTAGCCAGACATCGAAGCCGTTCAAGTTGGCACCAAGCTTGCGAAACACATTTGTGCATTCAGATATGTAATCCTCTGAACCTACGATCACCCCAGACATAACGTCGCTGTGACCGTTGAGATATTTGGTGCAGCTGTGTATCACGACGTCGGCGCCGAACTCCAACGGTTTCTGATTGTAGGGAGTAGCGAAAGTATTGTCGACGACAACCTTGATGTCGTGAGCATGCGCAAGCTGAGCGAGGGATTCGATGTCGCAGACACGAAGAGACGGGTTGCTGGGGGTCTCTAGGAATAGGATTTTGGTGTTACTGCGGATTGCGCTTTCGGTTTTGCCAAGATCGGTTACGTCAATGAAGCTGGTTTCTATGCCGAAACGAGGGAGCAGGTCGTGGAAAAGGCCAAAACTCCCTCCGTAAATGTCGGCATGGGTAATGATATGATCGCCAGCATTGGCAAGCGTCATGATTGCGGTGCTTATCGCCGCCATGCCCGACGAAAGTACAAGCGCACTCGCCGCGCCTTCCATCAGCGCTATTTTGGCCTCGGCCGTTGAATAGCCCGGATTGCCGTAGCGGGTATAGATGTAACCCGAGGACCGACCCTCCATCAGGTCTAACATGCTCTCATTCGTAGGGAAGGCAAAGGTCGTAGTTTGGTAGATCGGGGGTATTACCGAGCCGGTAGTTGGATCAGGATGTTCACCAGCGTGGACCAAGTTTGAATTGAATCCTCGTAACTGTTTCGGCATCAAGAACCCTAGCCTTTCTTTTTTACTCGAATCTCGAGATTCTACTGAAGTTCGATACTTCAAGGGTCTGGGAATTACCTTGGAAACTAAGAGATGAGGTTTCCACGCTAGCAATGGACAAAGTAGGTAGTGGGTTAGGTGCGAGCCGTTCGTCAATCAAACTGGGGGACCAAAGAGACGCTGGGTAGCCTCTGTCGATTCCTGGAATGAGGTCTCAAACCGACCCCCGGGCTTCGACTGGAGTATGTTGACCAAGTAGGGTGAGGAAAAGAAAGTGTAACTGCACTTTCGAATGCGATTCGAGAAGGCGAGCCCAAATGAAGTACTGATGAATGGTTCAAACCTGCCATGGGCGAATTTAAAACTGCAAACCTCGAACACGGCGCACAAAAGAGGCATCAGTGGGTACTTTTGCCCAGCTAAGCCAGTAACCGATTAGAGGCTAAAGTTAGCCAAGTCGATTTCCAACTGAACTCTATATACACAGCCAGCAAAGGCTATTTCATTTGTTAGTTGGCGATCTCTAGCAGGAAGGATGATTGCAGACTAAAAACTGGATTAGTTATTTAAACGTCGGCTGACTCGCGGTAGAGGGTCGCTGAGGCTTCCTGATCTCGTTGCTCTAATTCCGTCTCAAGCGACAGGAACACCCGAAGAGCTATGCAAGTACTGGGCGAGAGTGGAATTCTCATTATTTTCACCTGAGTGGTTTAGTTTGTTGCGAGTCTGACGAAGTACTACATCTGCAAGAGTTTGTGGGTTTATATGCAAGTGAACCCTTTTCTCTCCCTTCGCGCAGGGGCGATCATTCCGAAGGAGCTTTTCCTCACCCCAACGAAGTATTAGCTTCTCATGCTTTTCAGTTATTTTCTAAAGTGAGTAATTGAGTTGCCGTTAACTCTCTAGGTGTACGGGTTGTGCCGTGTCCCAACAAGGAGGATTGCGATGACCATTGCGGCAACGAATGGGCGCTCTGGCAAGTTACAGGATGATGCCAGCGGGGTTGGCGAAGAAGTGAACGACTCGGCCGGCAATGGTGGTAACTCAACACAATCCACAGCTGATTCGGTGGCAACCAAGGCGTCGACCCGCAAGGTGAGCCAGTCGGTTTCTGATAAGAGTGCCTTGGACGGCTTCGTCACGATTCCAAGAGATGAACTCATGGACCTTCGCGGAAAGCTTGAGGCGATTTCAAAGTCACAGGCGATAATCGAATTTAACCTCGATGGAACGATTATTACCGCTAATGAAAACTTCCTTACCGTGTTGGGATATGGACTCGACGAGATCAAGGGGCGCCATCATAGATTATTTGTTGATCCTACCTACGCTCAGTCCCGGGAGTACGAGCAAGTTTGGGAGAGGCTACGCAATGGAGAGGTCAAAGCTGGTGAGTTCAAACGAATTGCCAAAGGGGGCAAGGAGGTTTGGATACATGGTGCCTACAACCCGATCCTTGACTCCACCGGGAAGCCCTATAAAGTGGTTGAGTACGGCAGTGATATAACTTCCCAGGTTGCGCAGCGTGTGCAACTTCAAGAGGGAATCAAAGATGTCATGTCGATTGCAGAAGGAGTGACTGAATCGGCTTCCGAGATGGCGGCTCTAAGCGAGCAAATGGGAGCTAATTCGACAGAAACTTCCGCTCAAGCCGAGGCGGTTAGTACCGCGGCTGAGCAGGTCAGTGCTAACCTGCAGACGGTCTCTGCTGCGGCGGAGGAGTTAGCGACTTCGATCGTTACCGTCGCTAATAATGCATCAGATGCCGCCAGAGTCGCTGGTACCGCGGTTGAAGCCGCCGAGTCCACTCGACAAACCATGGATAGGCTCGGAACTTCATCCCGCGAGATTTCAACGGTTATCAAGGTGATTACTTCGATTGCCCAGCAGACGAACCTTCTTGCATTAAACGCCACCATCGAAGCCGCTCGAGCCGGAGAGTCCGGTAAGGGATTTGCTGTCGTTGCTAATGAGGTAAAAGAACTGGCAAAGCAGACCGCACAAGCGACCGAAGACATCGGACGCAGGATAGAGACCACCCAGTCCGACACCGCCGAGGCTGTAAATGCAATTAATGAGATCGCTCATATTATCGATCAGATCAACGCTATTTCGGGAACGATCGCCGAGGCGGTCAAAGAGCAGCAGTCCACAACCGGGGCAATAGCTCAGAATATTTCTGAAGCGGCAGTTGGCTCGGGCGAAATAGCTCGCAATATTACCGGTGTGGCGCAAGCTGCCGAGAGCACTTCGAAGGCCGTGGCTAAGAACCAGGAGCACACCATGGGTCTAATCCAGGTTTCTTCGGAGCTTCGAGCGGTTGCGGAGAAGCTTAGGAGCGCTAGTTGAGCCGCTCAGTAGGGCATTTAACTCGCCCGAATGATTGGGTAGCCGTCCCTTCGGGTGATCTTAGCGGCGCTTTTTATGATCACAAGATGAACATGGGGTGCGAGCGATGACCCAAGATGACGACCTCGCCGAAGTAATAGGTGAGTTTCTTGTAGAGTCTGGTGAGGGGCTAGACGCCCTGGACCAGGCGTTTGTTGAGTTGGAACATGATCCGAAGGATGCAGGGAACCTAGCGTTTGTTTTCAGGACTATCCATAGCATCAAAGGGGCTAGCGGATTTTTGGGATTCCAGAATCTAGAGAAGGTTACCCATTCGGCGGAGAACCTTTTATCACAATTGCGGGATGCAACGCTGCTTCTCACTCCTGAGATTACGACGGTCTTGCTGTTGGCGGTCGATGCGGTTAGACAGATGCTGCTAAACATCGAGCAGAGTGGAGCTGACGGAGACGCCGACCATAGCGATTTGATATTTGCGATGGAAGCGCTTAGCCGTCGGCCCGAGGTGTCTACCGAATCCAAAGTCCTGAACAGCCAGGAGCCTTCGACCAGCCAAGTGGCGACCAGTGATCAAGATGGTTCTGACGATTCCGGCGAAACTGTGTATTTAGAAAATAATGAAGACAAAAGCGTCGGAGAGCTACTGATAGAGGCTGGGAAGGCACAACCAGAAGACGTGCAGGCCGCCTTGCAGGCGCAACTCGCTGGAGACCCTCGCCATGTCGGAGAGATCCTCGTTGAAAAGGGAGCGCTTGACTCCTCTGATGTCGTAGAAGCGCTCAACACTCAACGCAAAGAGTCCGGACCCGCGGTAAATAATTCGACTATTCGGATCGATGTAGCTCTAATTGATAGATTGATGAACCTGGTTGGTGAACTCGTGCTAGCCCGAAATCAGGTTCTGCAATTTACCGCTAATCAACCGGACAGTGCCTTGGTGGAGACGACCCAAAGACTCAACCTTATTACTACCGAGCTTCAGGCCGGGGTGATGAAGACTCGCATGCAGCCGATAGGAAATGTTTGGTCTAAATTCCCGAGGGTCGTGCGCGATTTGAGCCTGTCGGTTGGCAAGAAGGTCAAACTCTACATGGAGGGGGCAGAGACAGAACTCGACAAGACGATTATCGAAGCCGTCAAGGACCCCCTTACGCACCTGGTCCGAAACGCTATTGATCACGGCATCGAGGCGCCAGAGATGCGGGCGGCCGCTGGCAAACCGTCAGAAGGCACCCTAAGCCTCAGAGCTTTTCACGAAGGTGGGCACGTCAATATCGAGATAAGTGATGACGGCTCAGGAATCGATAGCGAGCGGATAAAGGCAAAGGCGGTCTCTTCCGGATTAATCTCCTCCGAGCAAGCTGCCAAGCTATCCGAAAGAGACGCGTCGGCACTTATCTTCCTGCCAGGACTTACAACGGCTAGCGCGGTTACCAACATCTCGGGCAGAGGTGTTGGAATGGACGTTGTCAAGACCAACATTGAGAAGATTGGTGGGGTCATGGATATCCACTCAGTCAGGGGTGTTGGCACGACCTTTAGGATCAAGATTCCCCTTACCCTTGCTATCATCCCGGCATTGATTGTCACAACAGCAGACAACCGCTATCTGATTCCGCAAGTGAATTTGGTAGAACTCGTCCGTCTTGAAGCTGATCAAGCATTGTCAAGCATCGAAAAGATCCATAATGCCCCGGTCGTTCGATTGAGGGATCGGCTTTTGCCGCTAGTGGACCTGGCAGACGTACTGAAGACCCCAAAAAAGAACCAGATTCCCCCGACTTCACTGGAAGGAGAAGGACAGGGAGAAGGAGTGCTCGATACTACCTTCAAGCCAATAAATATTGTCGTCTTGCAGGCTGATGACAACCAGTTTGGTTTGATAGTCGATGAAGTTTTGGACACCGAGGAGATAGTAGTCAAGCCTTTGGGGCGTCAAACCAAGAATATTCCAGCGTTTGCAGGGGCAACGATAATGGGTGATGGCCGGGTTGCATTGATCATAGACGTAATGGGTCTGGCTCAGGAGTCCGGCGTAATATCGCAGAGCAGAGACCGTTCTGCAGGTGAGGCGCACGCGGCTTCGGTCGTGGAGACGGTGGCTACGCAGCCGATGCTGGTTCTCGGAGTCGGCTCCGCCTCACGCGCCGCTATACCCCTTTCTGCGGTGGATCGCCTTGAGGAGTTTGCGAGGGATATCATTGAGACCACTGGCGGGAAAGACGTAGTTCAATACAGAGGAAGCATTCTCCCGCTCGCGTACGTATCTCAGATACTGGATCTTCCATCAACCAGCGATGACATTGACGTCTTGGAGGTGGTGGTACATACGAGCAACGGTTCAAGCGTGGGTATTGTCTGTGATTCGATAGTTGATATTATCGACGAGGCTATCAAACTACAAGCTACGAATTCTAGACCAGGTGTTACGGGAGTAGCAGTGATAGACGGAAGGGTGACTGACGTTTTGGATGTAGATTTTATAGCCGACTCGGTCAGGTTGAGCGGACCAGGCAGGTCCAAGTCGTATGCGGTGGTTGCATCATGAGTAGTTCTACGCAGAGCCAATACTGCACCTTCTACGTGGCCGATCATCTTTTCGGTGTAGGGGTTAGTGAGATACAAGAGGTGATTAGATATCAAGAAGTCACCCATGTACCACTCGCTGCGCATTCTGTTGAGGGATTGATAAATCTTCGCGGACAGATCGTAACGGCGATAGACCTAAGAAGGCAGCTAGCCCTTCCCGAGCGGTTAAACGACTCCCTGCCACTAAATGTTGTAGTGCGTACCGAAGATGGACCTGTTAGCCTACTGGTTGATGAAATTGGCGATGTAGTCGATATCGACGAATCGACTTGGGAGGCCACTCCACCTACGGTTGGGGGCCGGATCGGAGATCTAGTTCAGGGCGTGTATAAGCTGCAGAATGAACTTCTTTTGGTTTTGGCCACCGATCGCGCTGTTGATGTAGGTGCATCGACGGGTATTTGATCGTGACGATGGATGAGCGGGCGATTGTCGATGGTATCCAGGTCGGCCAAACGGAGGAGACCGACGAAAGGATAAAAGTTCTAGTTGTCGACGACACTGTAACCATAAGGCGTCTCGTGTCTAATGCACTCGACGCCGAGGATGACATAGTGGTGGTGGGCACGGCGTCCAATGGTCGCTCCGCACTGTCTAAGATTGAGCAACTTAAGCCCGATGTAGTCACCCTCGACGTCGAAATGCCAGATATGGATGGTTTACAGACTCTGGCTGCTTTGCGCGACGCGCGTAAGTCTGTTCCGGTAATTATGTTTTCAACCTTGACCGCACGCGGAGCAAGGGCGACCATTGAGGCGTTGGCGCTGGGAGCTGCGGATTACATAACCAAGCCGTCGAGTGGAAATATAACTGAATCGATGAATCTGATCCGTGAAGATCTGGTACCTAAGGTTCGTTCACTGGCCAAGCGCAAACCCGGGACTAAACCACCAAGTCGGTTGGTACCTTCTGCTCCAGCCGAGTACCAGGATAGGCCTGAAACCAAGCCACCCTCGATTTATGAACTCAAGAAACGCCCCATCCAACTCCGACGGGCCCCTATTGTCGCCAGACCCGTAGAAATAGTTGCAATCGGCGTCTCCACTGGCGGGCCAAATGCATTGTCTGTGATGTTGCCCTTGTTGCCAAAGAGTATCGAAGTACCGATAGTGATTGTCCAGCATATGCCGCCCATGTTCACGGCTCTACTGGCGGAACGCCTTTCGAATCATTGCCAAATTCCAGTTACCGAAGTGGACTCTCCGAGGCAACTGCACGGGGGAATGATGTACGTAGCTCCAGGGGGTCGGCACATGGTAGTTGAACGGAGGGGCCAGGATAGGTGGCTTACTCTTAACGATGACCCCCCGGAAAATTCATGCCGACCTGCGGTGGATGTACTGTTTCGTTCCGTGGCTCAGGAGTTCGGACCAGGCGTACTGGGGGTTATCCTGACTGGCATGGGTCATGACGGTCTCGTTGGCAGTGAATCGATCTGCCATGCTGGCGGGAGAGTGATCGTCCAGGACGAAGCTACATCTGTCGTTTGGGGAATGCCGGGATCAGTTGCAAGTGCTGGCTTTGCAGAAGCCATCTTGCCTATCGAAGTGATAGCGGACGAGATAATCAAGAGAAGCGCATATAGGTCACCCCATCGAGCTGCGCCAGTCAAAACCCAGACCAATAGCAGTCTTGTTGAGTAGGTTCAATCGATCGGCTAGCTCCCCGCTGTGGCCATCAGACATGGCTTCCGAGAGGGAGACTTTTTAACGGTTTTTCTCCAGACGCCGATGCAGGCTAGTTTTCGGCGAGAAGTGCGGGCTTTCGCTGATTTGGGGTGACACATAACCTTAACATTTGAAACCGGCTATGAGCAGCAGCTATTAACAGTGCCGTAATAAAATCGTATTTTTCACGAAACATCTCACCCGTAGGTTGAGCTATGCGTCAAGGTCACATTTGTCGCTTTTGTTAGCCGGAGGGAAATATGCACTATAGTGCGGGAGATACGGCCTGGGTACTGCTCAGCGCTGCGCTAGTGCTCTTTATGACTCCTGGACTGGCCTTCTTCTATGGCGGGATGGTCAGGTCCAAGAATGTCTTAGGGATGTTGATGCAGAACTTTGCCACCATGGCGGTGGTAAGCCTCGTCTGGGTATTTGTGTCCTATTCTCTTGCCTTCGGACCCGACCTGGGCGGGAAAGGCCTGCTTGGGAGTCTCCATTTTTTCGCGCTAGCTCATGCGACCCAACGGGTGCCGGGCTTCAGCGGACACCTAGCACAACACATACCACCGCTGGCATTTGTCATTTTCCAAATGATGTTCGCCATCATCACCGCGGCGCTGATTACCGGGTCCACGGCTGATCGGATGAAATTTGGCCCATTTATAGTCCTGATCATCCTCTGGTCCTTGTTCGTTTACGCACCCATTGCCCATTGGTCCTTCTCTCCCACGGGGTGGCTTTACAAGTTGGGTACGGAAGATTTCGCCGGTGGAACAGTCGTGGAGATAAATGCCGGTGCGGCGGGTCTCGCTGTGGCCATGGTCATCGGGAAGAGAAGAGGATGGCCCAAGTCTCAGATGCCGCCCCATAACGTTCCACTTACCCTGGTTGGAGCGGGAATATTGTGGTTTGGCTGGTATGGCTTCAACGCTGGCTCTGCGCTGGCGGCTAATACGCTTGCTGCTCATGCCTTTCTGAATACCAATACCGCCGGAGCCGCGGCACTTCTCGGATGGATCGTGGTTGAAAAGATTCGGGGAGGAAAATCGACCATACTGGGGGCCGCATCGGGAGCGGTCGCTGGGCTGGTTGCGATCACTCCATCGTGTGGCTTCGTGGATATTTATGGTGCGACCGTAATCGGATTGGCAGCTGGTGTGATCTGTGCCTTTGCGGTGTCACTGAAGTACAAATATCAGCTCGACGATTCGCTCGATGTTGGGGGTGTTCACCTCGTCGGTGGGATAGTAGGGACACTTTTGATCGGTCTGTTCGGTACGTCGGCTATCGGGGGCGTCAATGGTTTGCTCTACGGCGGCGGCGGTGTGCTGCTGTTACACCAGACGATAGCGGTCTTGGCCTCGGGCGCCTATTCTTTCGCTGCGTCGTGGATTTTGGCCAAGATTGTCGACAAAGTGATGGGCCTTCGGGTGACCCCAGACCAGGAGCTAGAGGGACTGGACACTGCGTTACACGCAGAGTCTGCATATGACTTTGAGGGGCTAATGCGCTCCTTTGGTAAGTGACAAACTGACACTGAGTTTTATGGAAGGAGAAGCGAAAGAGTGCTCTCGTATCGACTTAGCTCACTTCTTGCAGCTAGAGGGGCGACCGTGCCGGGAGTGTCTTTGATTTAATTTTCCATCGGCGACCCTAGGAGTGAAGGTGGACCCTGATAACCGGTTAGAGGGAATAGTACGCACCTTTACCGACAAGCGGAAGGAGCTGGCCCAGGGGAAGTGGTCCGATTTGGCGGCCATGGAGTCGATGACTAATCTTTCCGATGGGTTCATTGCGACCTTAGCTCAGGGCATACCGGGGATTTCCGTGTTGGCGGTTGGTGGGTACGGACGGTGCGAACTTGGGCCCTACTCTGACCTAGATGTCCTGGTCCTTCATGATAAAAAGCAGGCACCGGATGAAGTGACTAGATCTTTATGGTACCCAATATGGGATTCAAAGGTTTCTTTGGATTATTCGGTCCGGAATATTTCGGAGGCAATGCACGCGGCGGCCGAGGACCCCAGGGTGCTAATTGGTCTGTTGGATGCCAGGGTCATCTGTGGGAATGCCGACCTTGCCAAGGAGCTGAGTGAGACTATTGTTAAGCGATTCCGGACAAGAGCCGCCCAGTATATCGGCATCTTCCTCGAGCAGGCGGAGGAGCGCCGCTCAGCTTCGGGTGAACTCGCCTTCTTGTTGGAACCCGACCTAAAAGAGGCTCGTGGCGGATTGCGAGATTTGGTGAATCTGACTCATCTCTTTGCCCTTGAACTAGCGCCGCAAAGCGAGGGGAGTTTTCTTTCTCACTGCAATCGATTTCTGCTTGGGAGTAGAAATCTTGCTCAACGATCTGCTGGCAAGTCTGACAATCGTCTGGTTTTGCAGGACCAGGATTCCATAGCTGAAACTATGGGTCTCTCCGGGGGAGACGAACTGATGTCAAAGGTCTCTGAGGTTGGAAGATTTGTCTCCCGTTCCCTGGACGAGTTTCGAGGAGTGGGTGGACGACGTGGATCCCGGCGTCGGATTGTGCTACCTTATAGCGACGTTCCGGCGGGTACTTATCGCCAGGGCGGAAAGATCTACCTAAACGAAGCTTTGCTCGACAAACCTGACGCTAAATTAGTGCTGGAAGTAGCTGCGCTTTCGCAGGAAACAGGTCTATTGATCGCCCCTGAGGCTATGCGGTACTTTGCGGATGAGGTAGAGCCTTGGACCTCCGATTGGGATGCTTCGGCGGTGGAGGCATTGGTAGCGCTTCTTAGCGGTGGCCACAACTTGGTCGGAGCCACGGAGCGTTTGGACCATTATGGCTTGCTGGAGAGGATCATTCCGGAATGGAAGTGGGTCAGAGGGCTCCCGCAGCGAAACGCATATCACACCTTCACTGTCGACAGGCATCTAGTTGAAACGGCGGTGGCCGCCGGAGGCCTAAGAAGGCAGGTCAGGCGTCCGGACCTTTTGGTAATTGCCGCCTTCTTGCACGACATAGGTAAGGGACAAGGAGGGGACCACAGCCGTATCGGAGCCGAGATAGCGGAGAGAATTGTCTCAAGGTTCGGACTCAGTGAATACGATGCCCGGGTCGTGGTCCGGTTGGTTAGAAATCACTTGCTACTCGCAGATACGGCAACTCGGCGCGACATCAGGGATCCAGCGGTGATAAAGATGGTAGCTGAAGCCATCGGCGACCAACTTAGCCTGGATTTGCTGCTGGCACTTACCAAGGCAGACGCTCAGGCGACGGGCCACTTAGCGTGGTCCGACTGGAAGGCAGAGCTCGTCGAGCAGCTATACAGATCAGTTTCTGGGTACCTTGAGACCGGTGAGGCAAATTTCTTTGATGATTTCCCCGATTCAGTCGGCCTCGAGTTGATGGCGCAGTTCAATGGTGACCTGATGATCAAGTCCAAAGGTGAGGAGGTTTGGGTGGTCGCAAGTGATCAGGTTGGACTGCTGTCCAAGGTCACCGGCGCGTTGTCATTGCTTGGACTGAATGTTATAAGGGCAGAGGTTTATTCCGAATCTGGAGTCGCACTTGAGCACCTGAGGGTCGTGGCGCCACACTCTCGTGAGATTCGGTGGTCTCGGTTTAGAACCGAATTAGTGGCTGCTCTTTCGGACGATGACTACCTAGAAGTGAAGTTAAACGAGAAGAGGCGAGGTCTCCGAAATCGTAGGATGGTGGCGGAGTCGGCCCAGATCAGCCCTCGAGTGACCGTTGAGAGCGAGGTGGGATCTCGACATTTGATGGTCGAAGTGTGTGGACCCGATTCATTTGGACTCATTCACCGCTTGACGGCGACATTGGCATCCTTCGGTTTGGATATCCTTCGGG
>JAKCBW010000174.1 GCA_021842145.1 Actinomycetes bacterium | reverse complement strand
TATTTAAGCATCTCCTGCAGTTCCTCAATACCAGATGGAGCGAAGACGGTCATCTTCGGAATCGACAAGAACTGAATCAGATCCATGACCCCGTGGTGGCTCGGGCCATCGTCGCCAGTAACACCGGCCCTATCCATCACGAATACTACCGGTAGGCCGTGTAGGGCAACGTCTAGGTTCACCTGGTCGAAAGCCCGGGACATGAAGGTCGAATATATCGCCACCACCGGTTTCAAGCCACCCATCGCCATCCCCGCGGCGGCGGTGACTGCGTGTTGCTCTGCGATGCCGACGTCGAAGAATCGTTCCGGAAAGGACTTCTGAAAGGCTAGTAGGCCCGTCGGGGAGGGCATGGCTGCGGTTATCGCCACTATCTCGGGTCTCTCGGCGGCGAGTTCCAGGAGCTTGGCGGAAAATGCCTCGGTATAGGAGTACCTCTTCTTCGAAGAGTCCGAAACCGCCACCGGAATCTTCAGGTCGTGCAGGCGCTGAACTTCGTCGGTCTCCGCCGGGCCGTATCCCCTACCCTTTTGGGTCAGGACATGGACTACAATCGGTCCGTCCCACTCAGCGGCCCCCTTGAATGCGTACTCCATCTCGGCAATATTGTGACCGTCGATCGGGCCGGTGTAGCGAACTCCAAGTGCCTCGAAGAATACCTTGGGCTCGATCGCCTCCCTTAGTGCGGTAGTAAGCCCGGCGATACCCGAGGTCGCCAAGGGACCGACCCCGGGGAGGTCGGAGATCACCCTTGAAATCTTGTTCCTTGCGTGCATATACGAAGGGTGCAGCCTGAGCTTAGTTAGACCCTCCGACAGCCTAGAAACAGTTGGTGCGTAGGATCTTCCGTTATCGTTCCAGACCACGATGGTCTTTGACCGAGCGTGTCCGATGTTATTCAGGGCCTCATAGGCCATGCCACCGGTTAGTGCGCCATCACCGACAACGGCGATTACACGCCTGGTAGATTTACCTTCACCCGAACCTACCTCTGGCTCTAAGCCCAGTGCCAAACTCGCCGAAATTCCATAGGCGTAGCTCAGCGCAGTAGAGGCATGCGAATTTTCCACCCAGTCATGGGGAGATTCTGATCTATTTGGATAGCCAGACATGCCATTGTCACTTCTAATGGTCTCGAACCGATCCTGTCTGCCGGTCAATAACTTATGCACATAAGCCTGATGGCCGGTGTCGAAGATGATGATGTCCTTGGGCGACTCAAATGCTCGATGCAGTGCAACGGTCAACTCCACCGCACCTAGGTTGGACCCTAGGTGTCCCCCAGTCACAGTCACCGTTTCGATTATCCGGGTCCTGATCTCTTGGCAGAGTACGTCGAGACTTTCAAAGTCAAGATCCGCCAGGTCTGCGGGTGATGAGATCTTCTCCAGCCACATCGCCTCTAGACCTCCACCGGACTAATAGCTAGACTTCGGCCGTCTTTGCCGAAACCACTACCAACCACATCATCCATAATTATGTCGCCACTTCTCCACGGTTGTGTCTAAATGGGCACAAACTCGTACCTCGCCGGGCTCATACACGACGGTCGTGAAGACTTCATCCTGCACAGACCCTCTGGTTCTGTTCAAAAATTTCTCCAACCAGCCTAGACACTGTTAACTGAAACCTAACTGTTTGCACTCCCGCCTTTGGGACCTCCCACCCGACAAGCCCACCACTGCGCATGTAAATACATCCCACACTCGGACGAAAATACGGTGTGAAGTGCAGAGATAGCCTATAGTTCCCGGGGTGAGAAAACAAAACCGCAATCGTATTTACCCCAAAACTCACAACTCTCGCACCGGGCACAATGTAACGTTGGTCACAAACCCGGTAGATCGCCAAGTTTTTTTGAGTGAAAACCTGGTGCAAACAGTTTGATGATCTACCGAGCATCCTGACTACTTTCGCCTCCTCAGAGGAGGAGAAGTCATATGGACCTCCGGGCAGCAACACGTAACTCACGGCTGATTCCCTAAGCCAACTGAGATACGACTGAGCGCTAAGACCACCTTGGTAGAGTAACTCATTCGTCGGGAAGTCGTCCTGCCTGAACCAACCCCTAACAATTGGTATCGACGACGCCGGCAAAAAGTAGTCCCCGAAATGGCTCGCCGAGTCGACCACTTCGACCCTTTGGCCCGCCTTGAGGTGGTTTTTTAGAAAGCTGATGGCGGGTTTCCAATAGTTGGAGCTGGACTGCGGTCGTGCTGAGCGATCAAAGGGTGCCGAGATCACCGTTTGGCTGCCCCAGAAGGCCGCATAGATCATTACCACCACGCTGAGCTTGAAGGATAACTCTTCACGGTATCGAAAGTAAAGGGCTGCCACAATAAGTAACGAGATATCCGAGATCCTCGTCGCATTCGCTCCCAATTCCGATCGGACGAAGAAGACGATTAGACAAGACGCCGTGAAAACCGACAAAAAAACCTTCACCTTGCGCTCGTCGACCTTGGCTAACCAGACCCAAAGGATTCCAACGAAGATCAGCGCTTCGACGAGATCGGTCCACCAAAAGGGGTAATAAGCACCACTTGGAAAAGCAAAGGTGACAAGCACCTCGAGGATGCTCACCACCGCTAACGCAATCAAGTACTTGTCGACCAAAAGCCGATTGGCTAAAAATTGCCTCATCCACTTGCGATCAACTCCCCTACGATCCGCACTAAACCAACCGATCACCCGGTCGATCCACACTGCGATGACGAAGAGGTCTAAAAAGTAGAGATCTAGTGGAGAGGTAGCCCAAATAGCGATGGCGAGAAGTAAAAAGAGAACCGGCACAAGGCTGTTTAACCTCGAGGGCCCTTCCCCAGATGACTCGGAGCCCGTCGTCCTAACCAACAAGGCTATGGCGACGGCGACGATAGCTTGTCCAAAGATGTAGGGATACGCCCCGGAAAGCAACTCTAAGGGCCAAGTGATCGACACTACGAGCCATGGAATTAGCCATGACCCCGCTAGCTTCCTCCTCAGTATCCAAAAGGTAGCCCAGAGGCCGACGAGCATCGAGAAAAGCACCAAGGGATAGATAGAAAATACACTCGCCAACGGATAGAAGAGGAGCGAATAGCCGATGAAGCTGTAGCCGCCCAGATACCAGTAGTTGTCCCAGAGGACCAAGCCGTGTTTGGCAAAAAGG
>JAKCBW010000173.1 GCA_021842145.1 Actinomycetes bacterium | reverse complement strand
TTCCGATCTCACGACACATCCCACCTCCACCCACCTTGAGACGCAAACTACGGTGATCGAGCCGACGGAGCAATATCTCTACCGGCCGATTCGCAGGACGGCCCTCTTTATCGCCCTGTTGGCAAAGAGGCTTCAAAATGGCCGACTTAATTTCTATGTAGCCTACATGCTATTTGCGCTGCTCATAGCTCTAGTTTTAACTGCGGCGATTAGATGACGAGGGGGAACTATGACGAAAGATAATAACCAATTCGAAAATCGACTCGCCGGTACCTTCAGGCACATCCTCGTAGGATTCGACGGATCGAGTGACGCAAAACTAGCACTTAGGGTCGCCGTAACACTGGCAAGTGACCTAGCTGGCGAGGTGCGAGTACTGACAGTAGTACGATTACCGGCACATGCCGAGACAGACGAAGAGTTGGAGCGTGCCGCAGATGCCGAGAAGGAAAACCTTTCCCGGGGACTTTCAAGTGTTTGGGAAGGGTATCAACCAAGCTGCGATGTGTCCACCGACGTCACTTATGCCGATGACGCAGCCTATTCGATTGCCGACTACGCAGAAAAGCACGGCTTCGATCTAATAGTACTCGGTGGCCACGGTCGGGAGCAGATCGCTCACCGCGGAGTAGGTCGATCACTTGAAGCCCTGCTACGCCACCGGAGTTGCCCGGTACTAGTAGTTTGAGATTCCGCATTGATTTCGAAATAGTTGCGATGTCGAATTAAAGGTGGACTCTGTGGCTGTCAGGAATCCAAAGGGCGGCTTAGACGTTGAAGCATCTTGCCTGGGACTGCAATTTTTAATACAGAGTCCAGGTGCATCCGGATTTGGGTGATACGAATTATAGACATAACGGAAAGAGGAGATGTGCAGTACCGCCGATTAGGGAAGTCTGGTCTTAAAGTCTCAAGTTTGTCATTCGGGTCATGGGTTACCTTTGGAACACAAATAGCTGAAGACTCCGCGGTAAATATGATTCGTACGGCCATTGAAGCTGGAGTGAACTTCTTCGACAACGCCGAAGCCTATTCTGGAGGAGAATCGGAGCGGATAATGGGTGTCGCCTTTGCTGAACTTGGCTTACCAAGACATAGCTTCATCGTTTCCTCAAAGTACTTCTGGGGAATTCACGATACTCCTCATACCAAGTTCACCCTAAACCGAAAATACCTCCTCGAAGCGGTGGATAAAAGCCTTGAAAGGCTCTCCCTAGATCACTTGGACCTTATATTCTGCCATCGACCAGACCCGGATACGCCCATTGAAGAGACCGTTTGGGCAATGAGTGATATCGTCGGTTCCGGTAAGGCTCACTATTGGGGGACCTCGGAGTGGTCTGCCTCCGAACTGATTGAAGCATATCGAATAGCCGAAAAGCATCATCTACGAGCCCCAGTCATGGAGCAGCCCCAATACAACATGTTCACCCGTGAGAAGGTCGAAAAGGAATTTGCTCCCCTCTACGAGAACTACGGCATAGGCCTTACCACTTGGAGTCCACTCGCATCTGGTCTACTCAGTGGCAAGTACGTCTCGGGTGTACCGAAGGACTCCAGAGCGGCTCTTGCCGGTTACGAATGGCTAAAAGAGGGCTTGACATCGAAAGAAGCCAATGACAAAGTAAAGAGGCTCAAGGTCGTAGCCGACAAGGTCGACTCGACCCTCAGCCAACTCGCAATCGCTTGGTGCCTTAATAACCCAAACGTGTCGACGGTGATCCTGGGTGCTTCAAAGGTCTCACAGCTCAAGGAGAACCTTGCGGCCTCGGAGGTAGTGGATCGGCTGAGTCCAGAGATAATCTCGGAAATTGAAGCGATAATCGGCTAGCTCTCCGATCCGAGGGAAGGTGGCTTCCCTCGGATCTCATCCATCCAATCACTAACTACTAGCGGCTCCGGCAGCGACCCGCAAGCAAGTTGCCTTGAGGATACAATCTTTACAATTCGGATCTGACGGGGTACACCACCGACGACCAATCTCCCATGCCGACTGGTCAAGCGCCAATGGCCGCTGCGGATATAGCCTCTTTGCCGCCGAGATCACGTCCTCCCGCTGATCGGTCGGCGATAGGCCTACCCTGGCAAAAACCCTTCGCACTTGGTTGTCAAACCCGCCTTCGGACTCTGTGCCGTCTGAGAACTCCACCTTTAGGAACCTTGAGAGAAGCTCTGTCGCTATGTGGGATTTAGTCTTGCCGATTCCTGAAAATCGCTGAAGTCGTAGTGCAAGCTGGGTTGGGTTTGGCCTTGTCCGCCAGATCCTCGCAGCATCACCGCCGTATACCCTTACCACACGATCCGCAGCCTCTGCGATCCACTCGGTAGCGTCATTTACCTGCGCCAAAAGCGGCGTAGGCTCTATCATCGCCCTTCGCAATGCGAGGTAGTCCGCACGAATACGGTACGGATCGAGATGGCCAAGCCTGGACTTCAGGAGATACGGAATGTCCCATCCCGACGAGACGCTCGAACTTCCATCACAGATTATCCCCACGAGGAAGGCAAAAGGATCCCTCCTAATAAGCAGGTCGGCCTCCTTGCTGCTAGCCAAGAGGGACGAGGCGGCCGGATCGGATTTGGTTACTTCGGATCCAAACTGGATTATCAACTCTGCGGTGGCCTTCTGCGCCCTTCCCGAGAGCGATGACCGACGAGACTTGCGCATTAGTACTTCGTCGGGATCGGGGGCGTGTGCCCTTGAAGATCCCTTGATTACCACGCGATTCGCCTGTTCTCCAGGTACTAGCAACCTCCTAAGGGCACCGTGCAGAGCCCAATGAGCGACATCGTCTTCACGAATCTTCACCGCCAATGCATCTTTTGCATCCGGTGAAGCTATCTCATCCTTCTGGAAGACCACGTCAAAATCCCGGTAGGTAGCGGGCATATCATCCCTAGAGTCGAGAAGGTAGCCGCCATCACCTCGAATAAAACTCACTAGGGACTTCGAAATTCTAAAGTCATCGCAGCCGGCACCCTCAACCACCGGCCTACCGTTCAAGAACGTAACCGTGTGGGTCCTAAGGTTACCAAAAACATACCTCTCGCCTATTGCGTGCCGGAAATCGTAAACGGCCTCACCAATATGGAGTTCGCCGACGAAGGTCTTTGAAAATCGCTCGGTAACCTTGGGCCAGACGTAGCTCCACTCACCCGTCTCGTGAAG
>JAKCBW010000028.1 GCA_021842145.1 Actinomycetes bacterium | reverse complement strand
AGAAACACGGTCGAGACCTTCAACCCGTCGATCCAAGGTGGACGACGATGGATTGTTCTAAATGCGGTGCGAGAACCAAGCACTGCCTGGAACTGTCCCAACGGACCTATTTCTGCGATGTCTGCGGATTAGTCAGTTCAAGGGACAAGAATTCTGCGGCCGTGATGGTCGTCCGGGCTGGTTTCAACCCGGCTGGTGTTGATGGCATAAGACCTGGGTGTCCGCTGGGCACTCAGGCAGCCTGAGCCAGGAATCCCCCGGCTTTAGCCGTGGGGAGGTTTCAACGGTTCAGCCATGCTGGCTTGGCCCAGATTCTCATCGACTCGGTGATCCAATCGCATCTGACAGGAAATTGATCTAGGCGTCTTTAGCTAGACGAGGAGGGGTCGTCCAGGGGTCGTCCAGGGATCGCTGAATGGGCCGATGAAGTGATCGCGTTAGCCCGAGCCCACTCACAGTCTGCCATTGCAACTATTTTGTGAGTAGCTAGAGGGCGAGCAGTGAGGCTCGCGTCAAAAAGAGGAAGGTTTTCAATGGTTAGCGGTTGAGTAGAAGGTGGGCAAGAGACTAAAGGTCGGACGATTCGAATTTAAGCTATCCGTAGTGGTCTTGGTCATCAGCATATTGCTGGTCGATCAGGTGAGCAAATTTTGGGCCCTGGATCATTTTAATTCAGCGTCGAGGTCGAGTGTTTTGGGGCTAGTTGACCTAACTATCTATCGAAATTCCGGAGCATCACACGGTTTACTTTCGGGCTACCCATACCTGTTACTGCCTCTGGAAATTTTAGGCGTGGTGGTCGTCTTCTACCTCGCCAACAGGACTGACGGCCGTTTTTTGTCGCTTGCGCTGGGCTTTATCGCCGGCGGAGGCCTGGGGAATCTCGCCGACCGAATCATTCATTCTCATGGATTTGGGGTTTCTGGAAGGGTTGTCGACTGGATCTCCCTGCCCGGATCTAGAACGGTCTTTAACCTCGCAGACGTGGCTATTCAAATCGGGGTTGGGGCGGTTGTGGTCGGTATGGCGGTCTCCTTTTTCAAAGGTGGCAGCGTGTTCACTGAAAATACCACTCGAAAAGGTGGCCTCGACGCTAAGTTGCCATAGGTGAAGCAAACCAATCCTGGGGAGCCTTCTAGTTTGGGCGAATTCAATTTTGGCTTAGGTAAGGTTTTGGTTAAAAGGGGGTAGAAGCGATGATAACCGTGATAGCTAGGTGGGTAGCCGACGAAGGAAAGGACGGAGAGCTCGAGTCTCTCTTGGGACAACTGGCCATTGCTAGTAGGTCAGAGAAGGGATGTATTGCTTATCAGCCACTACGGCACAAAGAAGAGAAGAACGTCTTCGCAATCTGCGAACAGTATGTCGATGAGGACGCTTTTGAAGACCATAAGAACTCGAGTCACTTTCAAGAGCTGGTAATAGCTAGGGCACTCCCACTTTTGGCGCAGCGTCAAGTGGACGTCTTTAGCAATATTTAAGCAGCGATAGCAGATATGACTCCTAGCCGCCAGTTGATTCGGAAGTCGTGACTTTTGGCGACATGATACCGATGCAAATCGGCATCATCACTATCGGCATTATCAGTATCACTGATGACGTCAAACCTGAGTGGTGGAATACCAAGATCCGACGAAGCATCAGATGTTAGCGTGGCCAGACCAAGTCGTTTCTAGTGGCTTGGTGCTTTGAGACGGAGCGGATATATGAGACCTTCTGCTCAGTCTCGATGTATCGCCCGTAGTCCTGCCCAGGCTAGATCGGCGGCTCTCTTGGACCATGTTTCGGCACTAGACCCGACGAATGGGGGTCGCTTATCCGTATTGAGGGACGCAGGAGGATATTTAGAGAAGTAGAGCCTCATGACGGCTTCAGCAATTCCCATAATTGAGACTGCCGCCAACTCACGGTGTTCGGGGTCGAGATCGACGTCTATGGTCGAAGTGACGTGGGCGGCTAGGTCCTGTTCGATCTCGGCGACAAGGTCACGAAATTCGGGATCTCGGCGCCCACCAGAGCCAAAGAGGAGCTCATAGGCGGTTGCATTCTCATAGGCGTACTTGAAGTATGCCTCCATCCCGGCGTAGAGTCGCATCTTGCCGCCGCTGGCCTTGCTCGTGCCCTGCGAAAGCACCTCTTTCATCTCGAGACCGACATGGCGCAGGATTGCCACATAAAGATGACGTTTCGACCTAAAATGCTGATAGATGACGGGCTTTGTCACTCCGGCTGCGACCGCCACATCCTCCATTGAGGTGGCATGAAAGCCTCTGACGGAGAAGGTGTCGACTGCCTGGCTGATTAGGAGCCTCTTTCTTTCGGCGGCTGGTAATCGGGTCGACTTGATCGATTCGGGGAACGCTGGTGTATCGTTCTCCTTCCGGTTCTTGTCCACCACTTGGATCTGGCTCATATCGGTCGGCGTCACTAGGGTTCTCTATCCTGAAAATCGGAGTTACCCTAGTGTAGTCACGTCATTGGCGGCGGTGGGTTCGGGTCGACATCTTGGCACAGAATTCAGCTCCTATTCCTGCTAAACCAGCTAATTGATGCCTCCAGATGGCGTCGTACAAATTGGAGCTGTAATAACTGCGCTAGAGTCCAGAACTTATCGGAGCACTCTGAATGCCTGGTGGTAGCGACATGCTTCGTAGCGATCTTGTGGTGAAAGGTTGGAGCGAGCCAAGTCTTGCACCACGACCCGACGAGCAAAGGGTCGGGAAACCATTAACTTAGGACCACTAATGAAGTAATAGCTCGGTGAGTTCTGAACTTACTCTGCGCTGCGCTCGGCACCACCAGATGTTAACCTACCTAAATGAGTGAATCGAATTCTATTGGCCCTTCGGGCGGCAATTCGTTGTCGCAGGAGATGGCTGGGGGCGTACTTTGGCTAACTCTAAATCGCCCGGATCGAAAAAACGCCCTCAATTGGGAGATGCTTTCGGGATTACTAACTGCTATTGAAGGTGCCTCTGCCGACGATTCGATAAGAACGATAGTGATTACCGGCGGAGTCGGAGAGACCTTCTGTTCGGGTGTGGATCTCTCTAAAATGGGTGGGGGTGACGACTTTCTGGAAGCTCACAACTCACGGGGTGGCCTGGTTCGACTCTTTAGGGCGATGTGGGAATGCCCAAGGCCAATAGTGGCTGAGGTGGACGGTTATGCCCTAGCCGGAGGATTTGGACTTGCCTCCGCATGTGACATCATTGTCTCCTCCGACCAAGCCCACTTTGGCCTGCCCGAGGTAGGGGTAGGGGTATGGCCATTTATAATCTCTGTCCCATTACTGCGTGTCGCAAGTCCCCGTTTCGTACTGGAGATGATGATGACCGGACGAAGGATAGACGCTGCTGAGGCATTAGCCAAGGGTTTTGTAAACTTTGTCTACCCAAGGTCGTCTTTGAGAGAGGAAGTCAGAAAGCTGACCGAGAATTTGGCTTCACGTTCACTTGCGACCATAGCGCTAGGTAAGGGGTCATTTTATAACTTGCTATCAGGCGGTTCACAACTAGAGCTGGGCTATCTGCACTCGATGCTCGGTCTGATAAACCAGACCGAGGACGCCCATGAGGGTATTGAGGCCTTTCTAAATAGACGTCCACCGGCTTGGAAAGATAGATGATCGCAAGTTAAACTCGGTAAAGTTCCAGCGGTACTAGATTGTTCACGATGACAAAGACTGCACTTATCACTGGCATTACCGGTCAAGACGGATCCTATCTGGCAGAGTTTCTCCTAGAGCAGGGGTACAACGTCGTAGGAATGGTGAGGCGGTCGTCGACCTTGAACTTCGAACGAATCGCCCATATCCAAGATCGGTTGGTTTTGGTCCCCGGGGACCTACTAGACGAAGGGTCGATGCTGACGGTCTTTAGGGATCATCGCCCAGACGAAGTATACAACTTGGCGGCCCAGTCGTTTGTTCAGACCTCCTGGGGTCAGCCCGTTCTCACTGGCGAGACAACCGCACTAGGTGTGACCCGCTTGCTCGATGCACTTAGGGCGGTCGCCCCTGAAGCCAGGTTCTATCAGGCCTCTTCGTCGGAGATGTTCGGCAAGGTTCAAGAGGTTCCACAGAGCGAAAGTACGCCTTTCTACCCCCGCAGCCCATACGGTGTGGCTAAAGTTTATGGGCACTGGATCACCGTCAATTATCGCGAGAGCTACGACCTCTTCGCCTGTTCCGGAATCCTGTTCAATCACGAATCACCTCGCAGGGGTTTAGAGTTTGTTACCCGGAAGATCTCCTTTGGCGTGGCCAAGATAGTCGCGGGACTAGCGGACCACTTGGCGCTCGGCAACCTGGACGCCCAGCGGGACTGGGGGTTCGCAGCCGACTACGTCCGGGCGATGTGGCTGATGCTCCAGCAGGATCACCCTGAGGACTACGTAGTTGCAACCGGGGAGACCCATTCGGTCAGGGAGTTCTGCGAGCTCGCTTTTGCCGCCGCCGGACTTGACTATCAGCGTTATGTCCGCTTGGATCAGCGTTTTGTCCGTCCGGCAGAAGTTGACCTGTTGGTAGGTGAGCCGAAGAAGGCCGAGGAAGCTCTCGGCTGGAATCGGAAGGTCGACTTTCCGGAACTCGTCCAGATGATGGTCGCAGCGGATATCGACTCGGTTAGGAGAGGTTTGGCCTCGCAATAGGCCGGGTGATAAATTGGCACGGCAGGTCGTAATGGTGCGCGATGCAGTTGTAATGCTCGGGCACTATCCAGTTTTGATTTCGGTCGACTTTGATGCATTCGAGGGCGAAGTCGTATACCTCTACGGGCCAAATGGATCTGGGAAGACTACGCTGTTGAGGCTAATCGCAGGTTATTTGAGCGTGGCAAAAGGAGAGGCAAAGGTCTTTGGCTTAGACGCCAAAGCCGATAGGCGAGCTATCCGCCAATACGTAGGTTACCTCGGCCATCATGCCCATCTCTATGACGACCTGACAGCAGAGGAGAATATCAGATTTGCCCAGCGAGTGACGCGGACGACCGAGGACGATCCGCTTAGCATCGCAAAGGATCTCGGCCTATCGCAAAAGACGATGAATCTGAAGGTCCACAAGCTTTCCGCCGGACAACGCAAGAGGGTATCGATGGCGATTGCAACTATGAGGCGGCCGCAGCTCCTTCTTTTAGATGAGCCCCATGCGGCCCTCGACGAGCAGGGGAAGGACCTTGTGGACGACCTGATGAGGAGGTATGCGGCTTCGGGACGAACCGTCATTGTCGCATCTCATGAGGTAGAGAGGGTGAAGGCGGCTTCGGATCGTGGGTATCTCTGTGATCGTGGGATCTTGATTGGTCCTGAGATTGGCCAGTCGAAGGCCAAGGCGACGGTACACCCAAGTGGAGCTTCGGAAGTCGACGGGCACTTCGATTGATCCGTGATGCGTTGGAAATCGCCAAAAAGGACTTGCTAATCGAAGCCCGCTCGAGGGTGCTTTTAAATCAACTACTGCCCTTTGTTGCCGTCGTGCTGATACTTTTTGGATTTGCGGTCGGAACGCAGAACCGAACTCTTGTCGATATTTCGCCCGGGGTATTTTGGGTAATCGCCTTTCTATCAGCCCTTTTGGCCATCCAGAGGTCATTTTCCATCGAAGCTGAAAATCAGGCTAAGGATGGTCTTTTGGCATACGGCCTAGAACCTGGTGGAATATTTTTAGGAAAGGTTGTATCGATCTTTTTTGAGTGCATCGTGGTCGAGGTTTTCCTCGGTCTTGGAGTCGTCTTCATCTACGGAATGCGACTCAACTCCGTGGCGTTGCTAATTGTGTCTGCGGGTTTTGCAACATTAGGAGTTGCCTCGGTAGGGACGCTTTTTGGTGCCCTTGCCGCTGCGACTAAGGTTCGAGAGACGCTTCTGCCCCTGCTAGTGCTGCCTAGCACCGCTCCGGTGTTGTTAGCAGCGACAAAAGCGTGGGAAGATGGTATAACGAGTCGAGTCGGGATCGGAGATCCATGGCTCGGATTATTGGTGGTTTTTGGTTTGATCTACCTCGCCATAGGTCTGGTGAGCTTCGGATCGGTCCTGGAGGACTGAGGGTTGAAGAGCAGTAAATTTTGGGTCGGGGTTCTGGCCGTATCGGCGTTATTCGGAGTTGCGGTGACCTACTGGTTAGGGTTATTCGTGACACCGCCCGACGTGATACAGGGCCAGCTTGTGAGGCTCCTATATATCCACCCCTCCGTTGCCTGGGTGGCATATCTGGCCTATGGCGTGACGTCGGTGGGGTCGATTCTCTACCTTTGGAAGAGGACTCGATCCCTGAAGTGGGACCGTCTTGCGGCCGCCTCCGCCGAGGTAGGTGTAGTTTTTACCGCCCTGACGCTTATCACCGGTTCGATTTGGGGGAGACCCACGTGGCATGTCTGGTGGACTTGGGACGCACGGTTAACCACGACGGCCCTTCTTTTCCTCCTTTATTTGGGCTATTTGGCTTTGAGGAAGGTGCCCGCACCAAGGGACAAGATTGCGGTTCGCTCGGCAGTAGCCGGATTGGTCGCCTTCATAGACGTACCGATTGTCCACCAGAGCGTCGTTTGGTGGAAGACCCTGCACCAGAGCGCTACGGTATTTAACGCCTCGCTCAGCCCGAAGGTGCACGGCGAGATGGCCTGGACGATGCTGGTAAGTTTTATCAGCTTTACCCTGGTCTATCTCTGGATGACGATAAAGCGCTATCAGATCGAAACGAATATCGATGAATTTGACAACCTTGAAGTAGAGGCTGCAATAGCCGAAAGACTTCGGGAGGTTGACGGATTGGTCAACTCAAAGGCATCTTCTGGGACCCGAGAAGGGGGCCCAAAGGACGGAGGATCAATTTCATGAACGGTTATGTTGAAGCCGGTTATCTTGTAGTCACCGGTGTGCTTGGTGGGTACTCGTTGCAGCTCGCTAATAAATCCAAGAAACTAAAAAGGGCCGTGGTTTTAGTGCGAGAATCTTCCAACAGGCGGACCGAGGGTCGAAGCGAGAGTTGAGTGAGTCTTTCGGAGATGCGGGATTGGCGGAGCTGGCAAAGGTAGACACCAAGAACGAGCCGACCGCCGGGGAGGGCGTTGACTGGAAGACCGTTAAGTCTTTGCGTTCGAAGTCGGCTACAGCAACTAAGGCGATAGTTGTACTACTGTTGATAGCTGCGGCACTTGCCTTTGTGATCTACAAAGGAATCAGCAATGCGATCCAATACTTCTACACCGCCCAGCAGGCCGTTGCCCAAAAAGCACAACTTGGCTCAAAGACCTTCAGATTGGAGGGAATAGTCGTTCCTGGGTCGATAAAGGATACTCAGAGCGGGGTCGATTTCGAGGTTCGCTTCGCAAATACCATAGTCCCGGTGGTCGAGATTGGGTCGCCTCCCCAACTCTTTCAGCCGACGATACCGGTGGTCTTGGTCGGACATTTTCAAGGAAACTATTTCTGGTCTAACCAGATCATGATCAAGCACACCGCAAACTATGTCGCGGCCCATCCAAATAGGATCAAAAATGCCGGAGGCGGATCCTAGTTGAACGCAGAAATTGGCCGCATTGGCATACTCATCTCGTTGGTGTCATCGCTGGCGGCGGTAGGGCTGTTCCTGGTGGCACTCTTGCGGAAGAGGGTTGGTGCTATCAAGCACGCCCGATCTTTTGCCTTGGTTTCGGTCCTTGGTGTAGCGATATCTACCTTTGCCATCGAGCGGGCGCTGATCACCCACGACTTTTCGATCGCCTTTGTGGCGCAAAATAACTCCAAAGAGACTCCACTGCTCTTTTCGATCTCTGGAATGTGGTCGGCCCTGCAGGGATCCATCCTCCTCTGGGCGCTCATTTTGGGCATCAATCTCGCCGGCCTGATCCTTTTTACCAGGGTCCGCAAGTTCGAGGCGGCTTCGAATTGGGCGCTACTGGTCACCTCTGTCACGATGGCCTTCTTCGTAGCGATGATGTTTGGACCCGCCAATCCATTTGCCCTAACGCAAGGGGCGATCCCCCCAGACGGTTTGGGACCAAATCCGCTGCTGCAGAATTATCCGCTAGTCGCCGTTCACCCACCCCTTTTGTACTTTGGGTTTGTAAGTATTACGATTCCATTCGCCCTTTGGATAGGCGATCTGCTCGCAGGTGATCGATCCGGTTTCTACCGCGAACTTGCGAGGAGATGGGCTGTTATCTCCTTTAGTTCCCTTACCCTGGGGATCACCCTCGGAGCGTGGTGGTCATACCAGGTATTGGGGTGGGGTGGCTTTTGGGCCTGGGATCCGGTTGAAAATGCGGCACTTATGCCTTGGCTCTTTCTGGTGGCGTATCTCCATTCGGCCTTTGTGGAAAAAAGGGCCGGCTCGGGCCCCCTGTGGAGCTATGCCTCGATAAGTTCGGCCTTTGTATTCACCATCCTTGGGACCTACTTCACCCGATCGGGCGTGCTGCAGAGCGTCCACGCATTCTCATCTTCTACCTTAGGTGACGTCCTGATCTCCTTTTTCTTCCTGGTCTGTCTCGTCTCTATATATCTCGGGGTGTCGAAGTTCTCATCTTTGACACAAAAGCGGCCGGGTTCACCCTGGGCTTCTAGGACTAATTTGATCAAGGTAAATAACGTCGTTTTCGTTGCGATTGTCCTTATCGTCTTGTTGGGCACGATATTTCCGCTTTTTGCGAGTTCGCTCTTCGGACAGGTGATAACCGTTGGAGCCCCTTACTTCAACTCATACGTAGCACCATTGGGTGCCCTTCTGCTCGTACTTATGGCGATAGCGCCGGTAGTTAGCTATAAAGGACTACCTTGGCGTGCATTGTTAGAGAAGCTCACCTTTGCCGGTGTCGTCGCCGGTGTCGTCGGTGCGGTGTCGGTCGCTTTGGGGCTCGACCGGCCGGGACTCTTTGGTGTCTTTGTGCTCGCCGCATTCAGTGCAAGCTCCAATCTCGAGCAGCTTGCCAAGCGTTCCCTTGGGAGTGGGATCAATCCATTTAAAGCGGTATTAGCTCGAAAGAATGGCGGGCTTTTATCGCATTTGGGGATCGTGATGGTTGCGATTGCACTGGCGAGTGCGACCTCATTCGGCCACAAAGGACAGATCAAGCTCTATCCCGGTCAAAATAGGAACTTCTTCGGACAAAATGTCAGCTACCTCGGAACTAAAACGGTTGTCACCCCTGCGGAGACCTCGCTCGTTGCAATGGTGACCCTCAATGGCAGACAGCTGATGCAGCCAGCGATTTCGCAATTTGGTAGCTATACGCAACCGGTTGGTTCGCCGGCGGTTTCGGCGGGATTGACCAAAGACGTGTACCTGACCCTGGATCAGCCGCCGACAAAGGTAGGGGGGTCCATATTGGTCGGGATCATCATCCAACCGATGATCGACTGGTTGTGGATTGGGGCAGCGGTGATCGCCCTAGGTGGGGTTATTTCGATATTTGGTTTCAGAAAGGTCCAAACTAAGGGGCGTTGGGGTACTAAGGCTGGTTCCTCCGATGAATTGGGTGACGGCACTGAGAAGGATGGTCAAGCAACGGATCGAGTCGCTTCTGCTACCGTCGGCACTGGCACTGGCACTGGGTCAGCCCCCCAGTGAGCGCGTCGATAGCTAATCGAAGGGCCGGTGGGACCGGGATTAAGTGGTTTGGGGCACTTATAGCAATTCTGTTGCTTGCCTTCTCGGTTTTCGTTGCGACCAGGACGCCGGCATCGACAGCCGTCGAACCGAGCCCGATAGTCCAACATGTAGCCCCGGCTATCTCCGGAGATACTGTTACCGGTGGACACGTTGCGCTCAGCAACTATCGGGGAAAGTTCGTGTTGGTAAACTTCTTCGCATCTTGGTGTGCGAGCTGCGCGATTGAGGAGCCCCAGCTAGTTCGATTTTCAAAGTCAGGGATTGGCAAGGTGCTGGCCGTCGATTTTCAAGATGAAGATCGACCGGCGATCGCCTTCCTCGGTCGATACGGAGCCAACTGGCCGGCGGTAGCGGACCCCAACGGGCAGATAGCGGTCAAGTGGGGCGTCTCGGCACCCCCTGAGTCATTTCTGGTCTCGCCCTCTGGTATGGTGCTGACCAAGATCGTCGGTCCGGTCACTGCGAAAGAGTTAGCGATACTAGTCCAGGTTGCAAAGGCAAATGGTTACTAGCGCCCCGGAGAGAATAGGCAAAGTGAATAGGCAGGTGAATAGGCAAAGGAGACATTTTGCCACCGCCAGGGCGCTCATGGCTATCTGGGGAGGGATAGCCGCTGTAATTTTATGCAGCTTTGCCATTTTGATCTTTAACTCCGCTACCCCGAGTTCGACAGCGGGACGAATCGTGCATCTGGAGGGAGAGTTTAAGTGTCCATCATGTATCGACCTCTCCGTTGCTGAGTCGAGCGCTGCGAGCTCGATATCGATAAAGACCTTTATCAAAAATGAGGTCGCCCAGGGCGCCACGGACGCACAGATCAAGGACCAGCTCGTAGCGAGCTACGGAAACTCTATCCTCTTTACGCCACCTAAGTCCGGCGCTTACCTGGTCATCTGGGTGCTACCCTTCGGCCTGCTCCTCCTTTTGGGTTATTTCTCCCTCCGGCCGATTTTGTCGCGAAAGGGCTGGGCGCAAAGTGAGAGGGGATCTCCAAATGACCCTCGAAGCGACGACGGGACTCCCAATATCGGCGACGTTTCTGGGGACCTTGCCCTATCGATGATCCCCCTCGGCGAGACAATTAACCAACCAGCAAACCATGACCCAGCTAACCACGACCCAGCTAACCACGACCCAGCTAACCATGAGGTAGCGGTTGAGGGCGCCGAGACCAGACCCAGTCGGTCTTCGATGCCCAGGTCATTATTAGCATTATTGCGTCGATCGACTTCTACCTCTGGGAGGAAGTATCTAGCGATTTTTGGCGCGGCCTTCTGTGTGGCTGGAGTTGGCCTCGGCCTTTACACTTTCGAACAGAGTAGGTCACAGGCCGCAAGTCGTGCCCTAGAGTCTCGAGAGCTGACGCAGGCTATCGACTACACATATTCTGGGCAGGACGTGTCGGCTTTGAGGTTGCTGTCTCTGGTACTGCACCAGGACCCCTACCAGCCACAGGCGCTCGCCTATCAGGGATGGCTGCTTTTCCAGGCCGGAGTCAAGACCAAATCCCCGAGCCTCGTCCAAAAGGGTGAGCAACTCGTGCTAGATGCGATAGCGATCCAGCCCCGCTACCCCGACGCCCACGGCTTTTTGGCGATGATAGACCTTTACGTCTACCACGAGACGGGCCAGGCTAAAAAGCAGTTCAGCGAGTTTCTGGCGGACTCGCCTTCGCCGACGATTAGGACCGATCTGAGCGCCGCATACAAAGGTGCCATCGCTGCCGTCCAAGCGAAGCCAGCCACGGCTCCCTGAGCGCCGGCGGGGGACTTGCGGTTTTTACTATAAGCGACGACGAGATAGGCTGATCCAGGTGGGATTCTTTGATAGAAATCGTAAGGAGCTGGCGGAGCGCGGAATTGATCCGGATCGACTCCCGCCAGGGCAGTACTTTACCGACCGGTTTCCGGTACTGCACGCCGGGAATGTGCCCATCTATAAGGACCTGACCAACTGGGACTTTAGGGTCTTTGGCAGGGTCGACTCCGAGGTTACCCTCTCCTACGCCGAGCTTATGGATCTTGAAAAGACGACGGTAGTAACCGATATCCACTGTGTTACCAAGTGGTCAAAGTTTGACACCCAGTGGAAGGGGATCTCCTTCGAGGAGATTATTAGGCTCGCCAAGCCGAAAAGTGACGTCACGCACATAATGTGCCACAGTGAGTTCGGCTTTACTGCGAACCTTCCAATACAGGACGTTACCGGGGAGAAGACCGCCCTTTTGGCCTACGAGTTCGCAAACGCACCTTTGGAACCCGAGCACGGCTACCCACTAAGGTTCTTCGTCCCACACCTCTATTTTTGGAAATCAGCCAAGTGGCTTAGGGGTATCGAGTTTATGACCAGCGATAAGCCGGGCTTCTGGGAGAGCAACGGTTACCACAACTACGGCGACCCATGGCGCGAGCAGAGGTTCTGGGGAGACTGAGCGTCCCAGATCTCCTTTTTCAGGTGATCTAACTAGACGATCGCCGAACAGGACAGGTCTCCTCGGGCCCTCGAAGAGATCGTCACGGGGATAGAGGTACCACATAGTGAGCCGAGCATCCCTTTAACCAACCCCCGGTCGACGGCGCAAAGCACCGGGTGTACGAGGGCTGGGTTGCCGAAGGGACAATGTTCGTTGACCAATCCTAAGGCTGAATCGGAGTTTGAGGTGTGTGCGGAAAACCCATGGGCAGTGAGGGCGTCGGCAACCGCCTTCATGGCGCTCTGGAGTGACCTCTGACCCTCGCCCGGCTGCATTTGCCCGGCGAGGATCTTTCCGTATGATTCGCCGACCTCCTCTGCCATCTTCTCAGCCATCTCGTTTGGGATAAGTTCGAGGGCCCTAGAGAGGAGCATGGCGGTCAATTCGTGGCCCTTGGTCGGCGTCTGGATAGTCGTATCCTTAGTCGAGGCACGGTACCTCTTTGACGGGCGTCCCGCTCCGGCTAGCGAATTCCGGTCAATGTGGACGTCGAGGTATCCTCCCGCTGCGAGTTTATCGAGGTGGTGCCGTGCGACATTCGGGTGCAGTTCGAACTTCAAAGCTACGTCCGAAGCGCTCACTCCATCACCCTCGCGGGCGTAGAGGTAGATCTCACGTCGGGTCGGATCACCAAAGGCGGAGACAATAGCTGACACTGCGGATGAAAACTCTTCGTCTGTCAGTTCCTTCTCCTGGTTGAGGGGGACGCTTTGAGAATCTTTCTTGCCAAGTACCCGGTGTATATGGCTTCGCTCAATCTGGCTTTGGGACATCGTTACTAGTCTACCTAAAAGAAGTGTGAAAATATAGCCCAAGCTAATTAAGTGCTAGGAGAATCAAGTTGGCAACCGAGTTGGATCCCCAGATAGTCGAGCGACTCAGGGGGGTGATGGAACCAGATTTTAGGGCGAGCATCGTCGATTTGAAGATGATCACCCAGGCGAGCGTCTCACGTAATAAAGCACACGTCGAAATTGCTACCCTAAAGCCGCTACCGGATTACGCCGACGAGCTCGAGGGGATGGTGGTAGACGCGCTAAAGGATTACTACAAAGACGTCAAGGTGAGGATTCAGCCCGGCAGCGAAAGCGCCATAGAGACGATCGCAGAGGCGCTGGTCTCCATCGAGGGAACGGCGGCGGCCGCTGCAAGGCTAGAGAGGAAGCCCCCATTTAGCGCAGGTAACTCTCCGACGAGGGTCATTGGAATTTCCTCTGGCAAAGGGGGTGTCGGAAAGTCTTCAGTCACGGTGAATCTGGCGGTTGCCTTGGCGAAGATGGGTAACGAGGTCGGTCTCTTGGACGCAGACGTCTACGGATTTTCGGTCCCGGCGATGCTCGGGATCGAACGTAAGCCACAGCTGATCGGGAACCTAATGGTGCCGCCCGTTGGACACGGCGTCAAGGTCATGTCCGTTGGATTCTTCGTCTCCGACGACACCCCGGTGATCTGGCGCGGCCCAATGCTGCACAAGACCCTCGAGCAGTTCATCATCGACGTTTTCTGGGGGAAGCTCGATTACCTACTGATCGACATGCCGCCTGGAACGGGCGACGTCGCCCTCTCCTTGGGTGAGTACCTCCCTAAGTCAGAAGTCTTCGTGGTGACTACTCCCCAGCTCGCAGCAGAGCGTGTAGCGCAAAGGAGTGCTCTGGCGGCTCGCAAACTGAAGCTGCCGGTTAGAGGGGTTATCGAGAATATGAGCTACTTTGTCGGCGATGACGGCAAGAAGTACGAGATCTTCGGTTCCGGGGGCGGCAAAGCCCTCGCCGAGAGCCTCTCAGTACCGCTGGTCGGCCAGATCCCGTTGTCGGTGACCCTCAGGGAGGGTGGTGATTCGGGTGTACCCGAGGCATCCGGAAAGGGTCCCGAGGAATTTCTTGAATTGGCACAGCGAATCATAGATATGGGTCCGGCTCGCCGCTACAGGAGCGAGCTAAAGGTTAACTGACCCTGCTTGCGACTGAGCTAATGATAAGAATTAGAAATAATTCTTTGTAAAAGTAGTTGCTGACGGTATGGGTGTTGGCGACGACTTTCAAAGTGACCCACCTGAATGCTCCACGGACGTTTCGGAGGGGTCTAACTTAGCCAGACGATCGGTGCTGATCGGGTTGGGGGTAGCCGTGTCGTCCCTTTTTGTTGGGGCGCCGGTTGAGAACCTAATCAGAAATAGCGCGTCCCTTATTGGCGGGGGGTCTCTGACCTCCTTTCTCCCCGGTGGTGGGTTCAGGTACTACACCGTCACCGGGGGGTATCCACTCGTCGATCCTTCGAGTTATAGGCTGAGGATCACCGGACTAGTAGATACCGCCCATAGCTACGGTTTGGACGAGCTTGCACGGCTCAACCAGGTGGAGCTGATAGACGATTTCCAATGCGTAACCGGTTGGGTTGTCAATGGCGTTCGCTGGAGGGGAGTGCCCCTCGCCGACCTGATAGAGAGGTCGCGTCCACTGGCGACGGCGCAAGCCGTAAATTTCTATTCGGCCGACAACGTCTATAGCGAGTCACTGACACTGTCCCAGGTTAGAAAGCTTGGAGTGCTCGTTGCGACCTACCTCGACGACAAACCCCTCTCACGGGCACACGGGGGCCCCGTTAGGCTATTTGTGCCCAAAATGTTCGGATATAAGTCGATCAAATGGCTCAACGAGATCAAGGTTTCTTCGTCTGCATTGGTTGGCTACTGGGAGCAAAATGGCTACCCTCAAGATGCCTACATCTCTAACTATCAGGGACTTTAGCAGTGATGGGGGAATCAAATGGCGTGTCGTTGGATGCTTTATCGGTGAGTGCTAATGAGCCTCGGTTCATCATCACCGAGCGATTGATCCACTGGAGCAGTGCGCTTTGCTTCATAGTCCTGCTCTTCACGGGTTCACTTTTGTACTTTCCCTCACTGGCGCCGCTAATAGGGAACCGGGCATTGATCGTTGAGATACATATCTACGCCGGTTTCTTGGTGCTACTTCCGCTCCTGTTAGCGATGATCTACTCCCCGTCACATTCCGAGCTGCGTCGCCGCCTATCGGAGTTGGCAAGTTGGAGCGCATTCGACAGAGCTTGGTTGAAACACCCTACTAAAGCCGCCTGGTACCATGGTGGCCGTTTCAATACCGGGCAGAAGCTCAACGGGGCCTTCTTTTTGTCATCGCTAATTGCGATGCTGGTGAGCGGATTAGTGATGGGCCTGTATATACCGTTGCCGCTTTCCGACAGACAGGGTGCAACTTTCCTACACGACTTTGGCTTTTATATCATGACGATCGTTTTTTTGGGCCATCTCCTGATGGTGATTCGCCATCGTGGTTCATTTTCGCAGATGACATTTCCGAGATGACATTTCCGAGATGACATTTAGCAGTGGATCTCCTAAGTTGGAACATAGGGTGGCAAAGCGTCAGTAGTTGATTAGTTTTGTCGCTAGGTATTGGAGGCTTCATCTTTGAGGCCAATTTAGATTGGGCACATAGGGGGCCGTAGTGGATATCCGTCTAGGAATCTCTGAATCGCCGAAAGAACTAGTACTCGAGGCGCCCGAAGGCGAGACGCAGGAGAATATCGAGAAGCTAGTAGAGCAAGCTATGTCTAAGGACGGTTCAATCCTCTGGTTGACCGACAAGAAGGGGAAGAGGGTCGGGGTGCCGTCGGCCAAGATCGCTTATGTCGAGCTTGGCCCGCCCAAAGAAGAGCGTAGGGTCGGCTTCGGGGCGTTGTGAGCGCCAAGGCAGCCTCAGGGATCGAGGCGCTCCTCTCGAAGCGCCTAATTTTCGTCACCGGCAAGGGAGGAGTGGGAAAGTCCACCATTGCCGCCTCTTTGGCGTGGCTGGCTTCTC
>JAKCBW010000172.1 GCA_021842145.1 Actinomycetes bacterium | reverse complement strand
AATGTTTATGTCGACCCTCGTCGCTTGGGCGTGTCTAGCTATGTTCGAAAGCGCTTCACGAAGGACCGAGAGAAGATTCGAAAGCACCGGTTCTTCAACGAAAGCGTCGATCGGTCCGGTGAAGGTGACCATCGGCTCGAAGCCGAGAGGCTGTACCGCTTCAGAAACTACCGTGAGTATTTTTGACCTAGCTGAAGACTGCCCGAGCCTTTGTGTAGTCTCCAGGGCAAAGATCGTCGTCCTGATCTGTTTAATCGTTTCGTCCAACTCATCGATGGAGTCCTGTAAGCGTCCTCTCAACTGGTCGGAGTCGATCAACCTTGTCATCGACTGTAAGGACAGACCTACGGCAAAGATTCTCTGGATGACCTCGTCGTGGAGGTCTCGAGCGATCCTAGCCCTATCTTCGGTAAGGGTGAGTTCTCTAACCCGAGAGTGGAGGCGAGCATTCTCGATCGCTATTCCGGCGGCTTGGGCAAGTGAGAGGACGATTTCCTCGTCAGCTGGGGTAAATTCCTCGCCCTGGTCCTTTTCGGTAAGGTAAATGTTCCCAAAAACGGTGCCCGAAACCTTGATCGGCACACCGAGGAATGTTGACATTTTTGGGTGGTGTAGGGGAAATCCGAAGCTCTTCTCGTGGTTCCTGAGGTTAGCAATCCTAAGTGGGACTGCGTCGACGATGAGAGCCCCCAGAATTCCTCTGCCGATCGGCTTATCCCCGATTAGGCGTATTTCTTCATCCGAGAGACCTTCGGTAATAAACTCCGATAGCTTCTCCCCCGAAGAATCGAGGACTCCAATGGCCCCATATTTGGCATCCGTCAGGTTGCAGGCTGCCTTTACTACCCGGCGTAGGACGACGGGTAGAGACAGGTCGGACTCTATTAGAAGGACGGCCTGCAAAAGCTCCTTCAATTTATCTGGGTCGTAGACGCCGATTGTTGGCATGATCGGATTCTATTGTCTTGAACTGGCTAACTTAGATGTTGTTGGATAATTCCGCTCTGTTTGCCCAAATCAGGGTGGTTGATAGAGCAGAATTGAGTTGAGACTACTCGGATCGCTTGAATTAAGTTAGAGTTTGCCCGTTGTGACCTAAAAGGAGCTCGTGTGATACCACTGGTTGAAGTAGACCTTGAAGCAATGGCGCCAAAGTTGACAGAGGGTGGGGCTTTTTCTGAGACACCACTTGTGCAAAGGGTGGATCCCCTCTTTGGACACTCTTGTCGTATTGTGGCCGGGGCCAAGCTCCAACCGGAGCAGGCGCCAAATCTTGAGGAGATAACCACCAGGAAGGGTTTTTGCCCTTTTTGTGCAGACACGATAGATTCAGCGACCTTCCCATTTCCCGACGAAATTATTCCGGGCGGAAGGATCTCAAAGGGAGCTTGCCGGGTAGTCCCGAACATTCTCGCCTATTCCACCTATTCCGCCGTAGGAATTTATGATCCGGGACGCCACTTTCTCTCCCTCGGCGACTTCACCTTTGAAGTGTTGAGTAATGCGCTTTCGGCGATGGCCGAACACGGCAGGTTGGTGCGGAGCTACGATTCTCGCCTCAGCTACTCTTCGATCAACGCCAACTATCTTCCTTCGTCTGGATCAAGTCTGATCCATCCTCATCTCCAGTCGAGTCACGACTTTGTCCCATTCGGTTCGCAGAGGAGGATGAAGGAGGTTTTTGGCCAGTATTTTGAGGATAATCAAGCCGGATATTTGGATGATCTTGTCCGCCAGGAACGTAACGGACCTAGGTGGGTAGGGTCGGTAGGGGGTGTCGACTTCTTGGTCCCCTTTGCACCTTCGGGTTTTCACGAAGTGTGGGGAGTGGTTAGCGGCGTTTCTGATATTGTCGAGCTAACAGAGGACCAGATCGAGGGTCTAGCGAGTGGTATCGAGAAGATTTTGGGCGTCTATCAGGACAAGCACCTTTCGGCCTTCAACTACTCGCTTCAGGGACTCCCACAAGGCGAGGGCGGCGAGGGGTCGAAGGTTCTCTATCGGATAACCACCAGATCGAGTGTCGAAGCTTACTACCGCAGTGACATAACCTACTTCGAAAGGCTCTGTGCCGAGCCGATGATCGACTACTCCCCGGAGGCTTGGGCAAGCGAACTGTTAGCAGTCTTTTAGGCGACTTGCAATGGAGGTGCATTCTACGCCAAGTGGACCACTCAAGTTGGACTACTGCGGTGGATTTTCGCTTTTCGACTTAGATAGCTTTTCAGAGATCCTTGCCATTTGGGATAGCCAAACCTCGGTATCGGTGGCTTTTTTTACCATGTAACCTGCAACTTCGGGGTGGGGGAGTATAAGGAACTTATCTTCTTTCACCCCTTGGATTGCAATGCGGGCCACATCTTCGGGTTCGAGCACGAGCCCGGCGGACGTTACCGCACTCTGGGCCACGGTGTCCGCGAGGGTACTGGACGAGTCTATGGCACTGTTTTTGAGTTCTGGGAAGAGCATAGGCGTCCTAACTCCCTGCGGACAGATGCACGACACCGATATCCCAAATGGGCGATAGGTGATGGCCATCCACTCCGATAGGGCTACCGCTGCGTGCTTTGTTACCGCATAGGGGGCCGCGCCGAGAACACTCAGCAGGCCCGCCGCCGACGCAGTCTGGACCAGATGACCAGCTTTTCGATGCGACATCCTTGGAACGAGGAATCTAGCGGCATAGATGTGAGCCATGACGTTGACATCCCACGAGTTGACCCAATCCTCATCCTTTGCTTCTACGCCCCCCGATCTAGAGATGCCGGCGTTTGAAAAGAAGATATCAATTGGACCAGTTTGGTCTTCCACCTTCTGTAAGACGGCCTGAAACTCCGACTCTGAGGCAACATTGACCTGGTGGATCGAGAGCTTGGATCGCTGGTGCGCCCTTTTATCCAGAGCGTCACGTAGTCCTTCCTTATCGAAATCCATCATTGCAACGTGAGTCGCACCATTTACGATGAGTTCATCGACCAGAGCGAGACCGATTCCAGACGCAGCCCCGGTTACCCCACAAATTCGACCTGTTGGATCCACGCTGCAAAGCATAGCTTTGTGCGAACGGCGTTGTTGGGCAGCATAGTGAGTTTGTGAAATGCCGAGTTTGTGAAATGCCGAGTTTGTATCGGGCGACTTTGTGAGCATGGTGACTGGAGGTGAAATAGAGGAGGTGAAATAGAGGAGGTGAACTAGAGGAGGTGAACTAGAGG